>DATCRO010000635.1:0-4030 GCA_036569025.1 Burkholderiaceae bacterium | reverse complement strand
GGTGTTCTGGAATGGGCCGTGGCCTGCTTGTGGAGCGGTCAGGGTGTGCCGCGCTGCACTGCCTCGATGAGCTTGTCGAGGGTGGTGTCGAGCTGCGCCAGTTCGACCGCACCGATGCCGCCGAACAGTGCGACTTCGCGTTCTCGGCCGAGCGCGCCCACCGTTTCGTGCAGCGCCTTGCCGGCGGCGGTGAGATAGAGCCGGCTGCGGCGCCGGTCGGTCGGGTCGTCGTGGCGCTGCACGCGCTTGTGGCGCAGCAGGCCGGCGAGGGCGCGGCTCACCGCCATCTTGTCGAGGCCGGTCTGGTCGGCGACCTGCGTGGCGTTGAGCCCGGGCTGCGCGGCGAGCACGGCCATCGTGCGCCATTCGTTGAGCGTGAGCCGGTGCTCGCGGCCCACGCGTTCATGGAAAGGCCGCGCCGTGAGATTCACGACCCGCACCAGCTTGAAGAAGAGCGGGTCCATCGCTTCCGGCGAGGCGGCCTGCCTTCAGCCCACCAGCTTCTTCGCCGCGGCCACGATCGCTTCCGTGCCGACGCGCGACTGCGCCTCCAGCACCGGCGCGTAGCCCACCGGAATGCGCGGCGCGCCCAGCCGCGCCACGCGGCAGCCGGTGGCCTCCGCTGCACTCGCCGCGATCTCCGCGCCGAAGCCCGCGGCCTGCACCGCCTCGTGGACCACCAGCAGCCGGCCGGTGCGCGCGCACGACGACAGCACCGTCTCGCGGTCCCACGGCCACAGCGTGCGCAGGTCGATCAGGTCCGCCGCGATGCCTTCGGCCGCCAGCGCGTCGCAGGCCGCCGAGCAGGCCTGCATCTGCCGGCTCCAGCTCACCAGCGTGAGCGCATCGCCCTCGCGCACGCGCGCCGCCTTGCCCAGCGGCACGGCGATGCCTTCGTCGACCTCGCCGCGCGCGCCCCACAGCGTCTTGTGCTCGATGTAGACCACCGGGTCGCCGCACTGCAGGGCGGAGCGCAGCAGCCCGTGGTTGTCCTGCGGCGTCGAGGGGCTCACCACCACCACGCCCGGCAGGTGCGCGAACCAGGCTTCGAGCGACTGCGAATGCTGCGCGGCCGAGGCGTCCCAGATGCCGCCGGGCATGCGCGCTACCAGCGGCACGCGGCCCTGGCCGCCGAACATGAAGCGGTTCTTGGCGGCCTGGTTCACCAGCTCGTCCATGCCGCACAGCGCGAAGTCGACCACGCGCATCTCGACCACCGGCCGCAGCCCTGCGAGCGCCATGCCCACGCCGGCGCCCATGATCGCGGCCTCGCTGATCGGCGTGTCGATCACGCGCTCGGGGCCGAAGCTTTGCTGCAGCCCCTTGTACTGGCCGAAGATGCCGCCGCGGCCCACATCCTCGCCGAGCACCACCACGCGCGGGTCGGCTTCCATCTCGCGCTGCAGGGCGAGCAGGGCGGCTTCCGAATAGCTCAGTTCGTGCTTCATCGCCACTGGCCCTCCCCGACGGTCTGCACGTCGGTGAAGGCGGCGGCCGGCTCGGGCCACGGGGCTGCGTCGGCGACCGCGAGGGCGGTGTCGACCTCGTCGCGCGCGGCGTTCTCGATGGCGTCGAGCGTCGCGGTGGCGACGCCGGCCGAAAGCAGATGGCCGCGCGCCCGTGCGATCGGATCGGTCTCCAGTGCCGCTGCCAGCTCGGCCGGATCGCGGTACGCCGCCACGTCGACCGACACATGCCCCTTCACGCGATAGGTCAGCGCATGCAGCAGGCGCGGCCCGCCGCCGGTGCGCACCTCGGCCACCAGCTTCGCGGCGGCAGCGTGCACCGCGAACACGTCGTTGCCGTCGACCTGCGTGGACGCGATGCCGAGCGACTCGGCGCGCGCGGAGGCGCCTTCGCCGGCCGTCATCGGGCCGCTCGCGGTGGTCGCGCTCCAGCGGTTGTCCTCGCAGACGAAGAGCACCGGCAGCTCGTACACGCGCGCCCAGTTCAGCGCTTCAAGGAAAGGCCCGCGGTTGATCGCGCCGTCGCCGAAGAAGCAGACGGTGATGTCGTCGCTCTTCTTCAGAAGCTTCTGCGCGTGCGCCGCGCCCACCGCGATCGGCAGCCCCGCCGCCACCACGCCGTTGGCGCCCAGCATGCCGACCGAGAAATCCGCGATGTGCATCGAGCCGCCCTTGCCGCCGTTGAAGCCGGTGGCCTTGCCGAACAGCTCGCACATCATCCGCGCGAGGTCGGCGCCCTTGGCCAGCGTGTGGCCATGGCCGCGGTGAGTGGAGGTGAGGTAGTCGGCGGGGCGCAGATGAGCGCAGACGCCGGCCGGCACCGCCTCCTGCCCTGTCGACAGGTGCAGCGGCCCGCGGACCTTGGCGGCCCCCGCCGCCTGCTGGCCGTACGCGCTCACGCCGCCCTGGCTGGCGGTCTCCGCCGCGTTCTCGAAGGCCCGTATCCGCACCATGGCGCGGTACAGGGCCACATCCGCGCCATGCGCGCCGTGGGCGGCGCTGCTGGAAATGCTCGAGTCCATCTTGTCTCCGACGCCCTTGGAGCGGGCGTTCCGGAAAAAATCGTATCAAGCGAGACGGACTCGCGGCACCGGGCTTACCCGCCGCCGCCGCCTGCTTCCCCGCGGGTTTCAGGCCACTGGCGGCAGCCGGTCCAGCAGCTTGTCGAGCGTGATCGGGTAGTCGCGCACCCGCACGCCCGTCGCGTTGTAGACGGCATTCGCCACAGCCGCGGCGACGCCGCACATGCCGAGCTCGCCGACGCCCTTGGCCTTCATCGGCGAGGAGATCGGGTCGGTCTCGTCGAGGAAGACGACGTCCTGGTGCGGAATGTCCGCGTGCACCGGCACCTCGTAGCCCGCCAGGTCGTGGTTGACGAAGAAGCCGTGCCGCTTGTCGAGCGCGAGCTCCTCCATCAGCGCGCCGCCCACGCCCATCGTCATCGCGCCGATCACCTGGCTGCGCGCGGACTTCGGGTTCAGGATGCGCCCCGCGGCGCACACCGCGAGCATGCGCCGCACGCGGATCTCGCCGGTGGCCGCGTCGACGCCGACTTCCACGAAATGCGCGCCGAAGGTCGACTGCTGGTACTTCTTGTCGAGGTCGCCGAATTCGATGCTGTCCTCCACCACCAGCCCCTGCGCGCCGGCCGCTTCGGCCAGCGGCACCGCGCGCGAGCCGGCGCGCACCATGCCGTCCGCGAACTCCGCCTCGGCCGCCGGAAGGCCCAGCCTGGAGGCGACCGCTTCGCGCAGCTTCATGCATGCGGCGAAGACGCCCGAGGTCGAGCTGTTGGCGCCCCATTGCCCGCCGGAGCCGGCCGAGACCGGGTGAGCCGAGTCGCCCAGGCGCACCAGCACCTTGTCGAGCGGCACGCCCATGGTCTCGGCGGCGGTCTGCGCGATGATGGTGTAGGTCCCGGTGCCGATGTCCGTCATGTCGGTCTCCACCGTGACCATGCCGCGGTTGTCCAGGCGCACGCGCGCGCCCGACTTCGTGACCAGGTTGTTGCGGAACGCGGCCGCCACGCCCATGCCGACGAGCCAGCGGCCGTCGCGCTGCTGCCCCGGCGCCGGGTTGCGCCTGTTCCAGCCGAAGCGCTCGGCGCCGGTGCGCAGGCATTCGATCAGCTTGCGCTGGGAGTAGGGGCGCTGCGGTTTCTCGGGATCGACCTGCGTGTCGTTGAGCACGCGGAACTCGACCGGATCGATGCCCAGCTTCTCGGCCATCTCGTCCATGGCGATCTCCAGCGCCATCATGCCGGGCGCCTCGCCGGGTGCGCGCATCGCGTTGCCCTCGGGCAGGTCGAGCACGGCCAGGCGCGTGGTCGTGAGGCGGTTCGCGCCGGCGTACAGCAGCCGGGTCTGGTTCACGGCGGTCTCCGGCTGGCCGCCCGGCAGGTCGCCCGACCAGCCTTCGTGCGCGATGGCGGTGAGCCTGCCGTCCCGGCCGGCGCCCAGGCGGATGCGCTGGATGGTCGCGGGCCGGTGCGTGGTGTTGTTCGCCATCAGCGGCCGCGGCAGCGCGACCTTCACCGGCCGCCGCGCAGCCCGCGCGCCCAGCGC
>DATCRO010000634.1:0-3561 GCA_036569025.1 Burkholderiaceae bacterium | reverse complement strand
CTGCTGCGCATCCGCGCCAGCACGCCGCTGTTCCATCTGCCCACCGCCGAGGAGGTGCGCCGCCGCATCAGCTTCCCGGCCAGCGGGCCGTCGCAGGAGCCCACCGTCGTCGCCGAGCTGGTCGACGGCCGCGGCCTCGCGGGTGCGAAGTTCGGCGCGGTGCTGGTCGTCCTCAACGTCGACAAGCAATCGCATGCGCTGGACCTGCCCGCACTGAAAGGACGCCGCTGGCGCCTGCATCCCGTCCACCTGGCCGCGCACGCCGCCGACACCCGCATCGCCAAGGATGCCAAGGTCGACGACGCGAGTGGCCGATTCACCGTCCCCGCGCGCGCCGCCGTCGTCTTCGTCGCGCGCTGAAAGAGCCCCGCATGCACCATCCCCGCAAACTCTCCGCCGCCGTCCTGCTCGCCGCCTCGTCCCTCGGGGCGAGCGCCGCGGCGCCCGACGTGCCGCCCATGCCCGCGCAGATCGAGCGCATCGAACCCGCGTTCTGGTGGGTGGGCATGAAGAGCGACAAGCTGCAGCTGCTCGTGCACGGGCCGCGCATCGCCGACGCCGCGCCGCAGATCGGCGACGCGTCCGCCGCAAGCGTGCGCATCGAGTCGGTCTCGCGCGTGGCCAATCCGAACTACCTGTTCATCGACCTGCGCATCGCGCCCGACGCGGCGCCCGGGCGCGTCGACATCGTCTTCAGCCATGGCGACGAGCGCTTCCACGCGCCGTTCGAGCTGCGCGAGCGCGCGCCCGGCTCGGCCCAGCGCCGCGGCTTCGATTCGTCCGACGTCATCCTGAACCTGGTGCCCGACCGCTTCGCCAACGGCAACCCGGCCAATGACAACGTGCCAGGCTACGGCGACCCGGCCAACCGCGCCGACGACGAGGCCGGCCGCCACGGCGGCGACATCCAGGGCATCGTCGACCACCTCGACTACTTCCGCGACCTCGGCGTGACCATGCTGTGGCCCACGCCGCTGACCGAGAACAGGCAGCCGCGCTACTCGTACCACGGCTACGCCGCCACCGACACCTACAAGATCGACCCGCGCTTCGGCACGAACGAGGACTACCGCCGCATGGTGGAGTCCGCGCGCGCCAAGGGCATGGGCGTGATCATGGACGTGGTGCTGAACCACGTCGGCTCCGAGCACTGGTGGATGCACGACATGCCCGCGCCCGACTGGATCGGCTTCGACGGCAAGTTCGTGCAGACGCAGCACGCGCGCACGACCGCGAGCGACCCGTATGCGTCGCGGGCCGACGCCCGGATCTACACCGACGGCTGGTTCGGTCCGAACATGCCCGACATGAACCAGCGCAACCCGTTCCTGGCCACGTACCAGATCCAGAACGCGATCTGGTGGGTCGAGTACGCCGGGCTGTCGGGCCTGCGCGTGGACACCTGGGGCTACTCCGACCAGGCCTTCCTGCAGGAATGGACGCGCCGCGTGATGCAGGAGTACCCGAACCTGAACATCGTCGGCGAGGAGTGGACGTCGCAGCCCACGGTGCTGATGCACTGGCTGGGCGGCGGGCGCGACGCCAGGGGCACGCCGTTGCCCAGCGCGATGGACTTCCCGCTGAACGGCACGCTGCGCAAGGCGCTGGCCAGCGACACCGACGACCTGCACGCGGGCCTGATGGACCTGTACGAGGGGCTGGTCAACGACGTGCTCTATCCCCAGCCCGGCAAGATGGTGCTGTTCGAGGGCAACCACGACCTGCCGCGCCTGTACAGCGTGCTCAAGGAGGACGTGGGCCTGACGAAGATGGCGCTGGCGTACGTGATGACGATGCCGCGCGTGCCGCAGCTGTACTACGGCACCGAGGTGCTCATGACCAGTCCCACCGTCCGGGACGACGGCAAGGCGCGCCAGGATTTCCCGGGCGGCTGGGCCGGCGACAAGGTGAACGCGTTCACCGGCAAGGGCCTCAGCGCCCGGCAGAAGGACATGCAGGCCTTCGTGCGCACGCTGCTGAACTGGCGCAAGACGCAGTCCACGATCCACCACGGCAAGCTGATGCACTTCGTGCCCGAGAACGGCACCTACGCCTGGTTCCGCTACGACGCCGACTCGACGGTGATGGTCGTGATCAACAAGAACCAGGCCGAGACGACGCTGGACCTGGGGCGCTTCGCCGAGGTGCTGAAGACGCCGGCGACCGCGCGCGACGTGCTGGCCGGCAAGCAGGTCAAGCTCGGCGGCACGGTCAAGCTGCCGGCGCGCTCGGTGAAGATCTTCGAACTGCGCGCGGAAAGCTTGCGTTAATCGAGCGTAAAGGTGTATGCAGACTACGACCGCGGCTTTCAGCTTCGGACCCGTCGTGGCGACGGCGTGCCCGGAGCCCGGTATTTGATGCGCCGCAGTTGATCTGGAATCGTAGGTAAACTACATTCACGACTTTTGTCGCGAATGCGGGCAGCGCTTTGCCCGCGCCATCCTGCCATTCCAGGGAGATCCTCCGGTCCATGACGGCTGCCAACACCTCCAGCTTCCCGCGCCTGATGGGCGACGTCGGCGGCACCAACGCCCGCTTCGCCCTGCAGGAAGCGCCCGGCGCCCAGCCGTCGCAGGTCAGGACGTATGCGGTCGCGGAGCACGCGAACATCGACGGCGCCATGAAGGCGTACCTCGACCAGGTGGCGGGGCCCAGGCCGCGCCAGGGCGCCGTGGGCATCGCCAACCCGATCGTCGGCGACTTCCTGCGCATGACCAATTCGCCGTGGGCCTTCTCCATCGAGGCGCTGCGCGTCACGCTGGGCCTGGACCGGCTGCTGTTCATCAACGACTTCACCGCGCTCGCGCTCTCGCTGCCGTCGCTGCAGCCCGAGCACCTGCGCCGAATCGGCACGGCGGGCACCGCCGACCCCAAGGCCGCCATCGGCCTGCTGGGCCCGGGCACGGGCCTGGGCGTCTCGGGCCTGCTTTACGACACCGCCGGCCACCTGGTGCCGCTGGGCGGCGAGGGCGGCCACGTCAGCCTGGCGTCGGCCAATGCGCGCGAGGACGCGGTGGTCGCTGCGCTGCGCGAGCGTTTCGGGCACGCGTCGGCCGAGCGCGCGCTGCAGGGTGCGGGCCTGGTGGCCATGTACGAGGCGCTGTGCAAGATCGACGGCGTGCCGGCCGCCACGCTCGACCCGGCCGGCGTCACGACCGCGGCGATGGCGGGCAGCGACGCGCGCTGCGTCGAGGTGATCGAGCTGTTCTTCGCGTTCCTGGGCAGCGTGGCGGGCAACCTGGCGCTGACGCTGGGCGCGCGGGGCGGCGTCTACATCGGCGGGGGCATCGTGCCGCGCCTGGGCGACTGGATCGACCGCTCGACGTTCCGCGAGCGCTTCATCGCCAAGGGACGGTTCCGGGGCTACCTGGATGCGATCCCGACGTGGCTGATCCATGCCGAGACGTCGCCGGCGCTGATCGGCGCGGCGCGGGCGCTGGACGAGCTCTGACCCGGCGGGCCGGCAGCGGCGGTAGCGACGGGATGTGGTAGGGCGGGTTAGCCGCAGGCGTAACCCGCCGGGTGGACGTGCCACGGTGCTGCCGGATCGCGGGTTACGCC
>DATCRO010000633.1:0-16959 GCA_036569025.1 Burkholderiaceae bacterium | reverse complement strand
GCCGCTGGAAAGGCCCCGCTCATCGCCGTTCGCAGTAGGCGGCTTCTGCCGCGCAGACTCCTAGTCCTCGAACCGGCCCGGGCCCGCGCGGTCCCGCTCGTGGCGATGCGCCACGTCGAACGGCGGAAGCCACGCCTCGCGGCGGATCGTCCAGAGCTCGTAGGTCGGCCTGAACCGGTCGATGTCGTCCAGCGCGCCGAGGTGGATCTCGATCTCGTCGCCGCTGCGGCCGAAGACCGACGAGCCGCAGCGCGGGCAGAAGTGGCGCCCCTTGAAGTGATGCGTCTCGCCGTGCAGGCTCACCGCGTCCTGCGGAAAGATCGCCGACGCGTGGAACAGCGCGCCATGGTGCTTGCGGCAATCCAGGCAGTGGCACACGCCCACCCGGTACGGGCGGCCGGTGGCCGTGAAGCGTACGTCGCCGCAGAGGCAACCGCCGTGGAATCGGTCCATGTCGCGCTTCCTTGCAGATCGGATGACCGGCATGGTTGCATCCGGGCAGCGCCCTGGCAATGGCCCCGTGAGCCGCAAGGCACGCCGCTTGCCGATCCCCCGAACCGCAACCTCGACGACAGAAAGGGCCACGCCGTGATCGACGACCAACCCAGCGAAGACATTCGTTCCCTGTTCGACTGGCGCAGTGCGTCGCACGACGGGAGCGAGGCAAAGAGTTCGCCGGTGGCCGACGACGAACTCGCGCTGGCGCTCAGCCTGCTGTCGTGCAATTCTCGCGACCGCGAGCAGTTCCGGGGCGGCCGGGTGGCCTGACGGGCATGCGGACCACGGATTCGGCCATGCGCTCGCTGCGCACGGCCACGTTCACGATCTCGATCCGCGACTCGTCCGAGGACGAGCTCGAGGCGGCCGCCGCGGCGTTCACCTGCACGCTGCACCGCGCCGGCATGACGCCCGAGGACGCCCTGCTCGCCTGGCGTCGCATGGACGAGTGGGAACGCCTGAACTTCGCGGCCGACGCCGACCCCGGCGCGCAGTGGTGGCGCACGATGGCCATCGCGCGCGACGCCGTGCTGGCCGCGCTGCGCGCCGCCGGGCTCGACGGCCAGCGGCGGCCCTTCATGATCGAGCCGGCCGCGCGGCCGCACTGAATCGCCGCGTCAGCCCGCGGCCCAGCCGTCCACGTCCAGCACCGCCTGCGCAAAGGCTTGCGGCGCTTCCTGCGGCAAGTCGTGGCCGACGCCGCCTTCCAGCCGCCGGTGTTCGTGCCGGCCGATGAACCGGCCGGGACCGGGCGTGCCGTCGGGCGTGACGCCGTCGGCGTCGCCGTCCAGCGTGATCGCGGGCACCGCGATGGCGGGCTGCGCGGCGAGGCGGCGCTCGATGCCCTCGAACGCCGGATCGCCGTCGACCAGCCCGAAGCGGTGACGGTACGAATGGACGACGACGTCGACGAAGTCGGGGTTGTCGAACGCCGGCGCGGTGCGCTCGAAGTCGGCGTCGCCGAACTTCCAGCACGGCGACCACAACTGCCACAGCAGCCGCGCGAACTCGCGCCGGTGCGCGGCCAGGCCGGCGCGTCCGCGCTCGCCGTGCAGGTAGTACTGGTACCAGAGCCGGTACTCCTTGTCGGGCGTGGCGGGCTCGACCGAACGCGCGATGTCCTGCAGGTTGTAGCCGTTGGCCGATACCAGGCCCCGTACCCGCCCGGGCCAGAGCGCCGCGACGATGCAGGCCGCGCGGCCGCCCCAGTCGTAGCCGCCGACGAGTGCGCGCTCGAGGGACAGCCCGTCCAGCAGCGCCAGCAGGTCGGCGCCGAGCGCGGCCTGCTGGCCCGAGCGCGGCGTCGCGTCGGACAGGAAGCGCGTCGGGCCGTAGCCGCGCAGGTACGGAACGATGACGCGCATGCCGCGCGCCGCAAGCCGCGGCGCGACGGCGTCGTAGGCGTGCACGTCGTAGGGGAATCCGTGCAGCAGCACCACCGGGCGACCGGCCGGTTCGCCGTATTCGAGGCAGGCGACGCGCAGCACGCCGGCGTCGATGGACAGTCTCTTGGGGGCGTCCGTCATGGTAACGCGCAAGATATACGATCCGCCAAGGCCACGACCACACAAGGCAATGACATGGATCTCGGATTGAAGGGCAAGGCCGCGCTCGTGTGCGCGTCGAGCAAGGGCCTGGGCCGCGGCTGCGCGGGCGCGCTGGCGGCCGAGGGCGTCGACCTGGTGCTCGTCGCGCGCGGGCGTGACGCGCTCGAGGCGACCGCGCAGGCCCTGCGCGAGGCGGCGGGCGTCAAGGTCGTCGCGATCGCGGCCGACATCACCACCGACGCCGGCCGCGCGCTCGCGCTCGACGCCGCGCGCGAGCTGCGCCACGGCGCGCCGGCGGCGTTCGACATCGTCGTCACCAACGCCGGCGGCCCGCCGATGGGCGACTTCCGCGACTTCGACCGCGCCGCCTGGCTGGAGGCGGTCGAGGCCAACATGCTCACGCCCATCGAGCTGATCAAGGCGACCGTGGACGGCATGGCCGCGCGCGGCTGGGGGCGCATCGTCAACGTGACGAGCTCGTCGGTGAAGTCGCCGATCGCGTCGCTGAGCCTGTCCAACGGCGCGCGCTCGGGCCTGACCGGCTTCGTCGCGGGCGTCGCGCGCGAGGTGGCCGGACGCGGCGTGACGATCAACAACCTGCTGCCCGGCGCCTTCGCCACCGACCGCCTGCTGTCATCGTTCGCGCCGCGCGCGCAGCGCCTGGGCATCGGCACCGACGAGGTCGCGCGGCAGCGCGAGGCCGCGATCCCGGCCGGGCGCTTCGGCACGCCCGAGGAGTTCGGCGCGGCCTGCGCGTTCCTGTGCAGCGCGCAGGCGGGGTACATCACGGCGCAGAACGTGCTGATCGATGGCGGGGCGTATCCCGGCACGCTGTGATCGAACATGCCCATGCGAATCCGATCCCGCCATCAGAACCGATAGCTCGTAGTCAGCCCCGCGAAGAACGTGCGCCCCGGCGCCGGCTCGAAGTAGCGCCCGTTGCCTTCATTGACGATCACCGAACCGACGTAACGCCGGTCCGTCACGTTGTCCACGCGCGCGAACGCCGAGAAATTCCACGCCCCCACCGGCAGCACGTAGCCCGCCGACACGTTCGCCGTCACGAACGACGAAGCGGAATCGGAATTCGTGTCGTTGACGAAGACGCGGCCCACCGCCCGCGCCCCCACGCTGGCGCGCCAGCCGCGCGGCGGCGTCCAGCCCAGCTCCGCGGACAGCGCGTTGCGCGCGACGCCCGGGATGCGGTTGCCCGACGCGACCGGTGTCGCCGGCGCGGTGCACGGCGTCGTCGTGCACGCGAGGAAGCCGTCGGTGTACTGCGCGGCGAGCAGCGTGTAGGCGACCTGCAGCGCCACGTCGTCGGGCAGCAGCTTCGTCCACGCCACCTCCAGCCCGAGGCGCCGCGTGGACGCGACGTTCTGGTAGGTCGAACGCCCGCCGACGTTGGACAGCGTCACGATCTCGTCGCGAGTGCGCGTGCCGAAGACCGCGACGTCGAGCACGCCCAGCGACGCCGAATGCGCCTTGGCGCCGATCTCCAGGCTCTCGCTGCGCGCCGGCTTCAGGTCGAAGTTCAGGCCGGTCAGGCCGCTGGGGCGGTAGGCGAGCTCGTTGAGCGTGGGCGTCTCGAAGCCGCGGCCGGCCGTCGCGTACAGGTGCAGCTCGGGACTCGCGGCCCACTGCACGCCCAGCACGGGCAGCGTCGCCTCGTAGGTCGCCTGGCCGCTGTCGTCGGGGTTGGCGCCCACGACGTAGCGATCGTGCGAGACGAAGCGCACGCGGCTGCGGCGCACGCCGGCGTCCAGCGTCCAGTCCTCGGAGGGATGCCACTGGCCTTGCACGTAAGGGTCCAGGTCCTCGACGTCGTTGATCTCGTCGCGCCGCAGCGCGCCCTGCACGCCTGACACCGGGGCGGCGGGGTCGCCGGTGAAGTCCTGGAAGCCCTGGCGGTGTTCGCGCAGCTTGTCCCAGGCGGCGCCGCCGATCAGCGACCAGCGCCGCTCGGCCGGGCCGCCGGTGATCGTCCAGCGCAGGTCGGCGCCGTCGTAGTCGCGGCCCAACCGGATCACTCCGCCCGGGTTCAGCGGGTTGGCCTGCGTGGCGACCGGGATGGACTGGAACTGCGTGGTGTCGCGATGGCCGTCGTAGACCATCGCCCGCAGCGCGTTCGCGTCATTCACGCGCAGCTCGTAGATGAGGCCGCCCTGGGTCTGCGAAAGCGACTTGCGCGTGTCGAACTGCGTGGCCGCGGGGTCGACGCCGCGCGGGTCGGCCTGCAGCTCGGCGCGCGTCAGGCCCAGCGGATCCTGGGCGGACGGCAGTTGCACGCCATTGCCGATGATCGTCAGCTTGCCGGCATCGCCCAGCTGCAGCCTCGCCTTCAGGTTCTGGATGTCGCGCCGCGCGGCGCTGTGCTCTCGGTAGCCGTCGGTCTCGAAGCGCGACACACTGGCCACGTAGTCCAGCGGCCCCTGCGCGCCCGAGAGCTTGGCGTCGTAGCGCCGCTGGCCATCGCTGCCGCCGCCGGCGCCCACGGTCAGCCTGGGCGCACCGGCGCCGTCCTCGGTGAACACCTGCACGACGCCCCCCGACGAGTTGCCATACAGCGCCGAGAACGGCCCGCGCAGCACCTCGACGGCCGCCGCCGAGCCGAGGTCGACGTTGGAGATCTGCCCTTGCCCGTCGGGCATCGTCGCGGGGATGCCGTCGACATACAGCCGCACGCCACGGATGCCGAAGGTCGAGCGCGCGCCGAAGCCGCGCACCGAGATCTGCACGTCCTGCGCGTAGTTCTGGCGGTCGCGCGCCAGCAGGCCGGGAACGCCGGCCAGCGTCTCGGACAGGTTGATGCCGGGGCGCGAGTCAGTGTCGGGCGACAGGGTCACCAGCGAGATCGACGCGGGGACGTCGAACGCCGGCGTAGCGATCCGCGTGGCGGTGATCGTGACCGTCTGCGGCTCCGCGTCGGGCTGCTGCGCGGCGCACAGGGCGCTGCCCGCGGCCGCGACGGCCGCCGCCGGCACGTGCCAGCGCATCGAATGGAACGCCTGGGTCATCATCCCTCCATCATGATCCGTTGCGGGTGGCGGATGCAAATGGCGTTCCAGTCGAGGGCGCCGGGCGGCGCCCGGGGCGGACGACGCGGCGACGCCGGCGCTGTGCCGGCCTGGGACAGCACGGCGGCCGGATCGTGCGGTTCTCGATCAGTCCTGCGGCAGAGCGGACGGCGCCAGCGGCGTGCCGCAGGCGGCCAGGAACGCGAGCTTGGCCGCGCGCGGCTGGCGCTTGAGCGCGTGCTCGGCCTTCAAGGCTTCCGAGCGCGACGGCAGCTGCGACGCGGCGACCACGCGCAGCGGCGCGAACGCCTTCGTGAAGCGCGCGCCGCGACCCGCTCGATGGGCGGCGAAACGTGCGGCGAGGTCGTTGGTGATGCCGGCGTACAGGCGTTCGCCGGTGCATTCGATCAGGTACAGCACCCAGGGCCCGGGCGCCGCGTCGCTCATGAGGCAACCTCCGCCCTGCGGGCTGCGGTGCGAGCGCCCTTCGGAGCGGCCGGGCGGGCGCTCATGCCATGCGCTCCGCGCCCTCGGGCACGCTCACCCAGGGGTGCATGCGGTCCTCCCACACTGAGATGCGCGGCGGCGGGAAGGTGTTGTCGGCGAAGGCGCCGACGGGCACGGCCCGGAACGTGTCGTCGAACCAGTAGTAGACGGTCGCGCCGCAGTCCGGGCAGAAGTGGAAGTGCACCGCCGCGCCGGACTCGCCCAGGCGCACGTACTCGGTGGACGTGCCCGTGATCCGGACGTTCTCGGTGAGGAAGCGCGCCTGTGCACCGTAGGTGCTGCCGGTGCGGCGCTGGCAGGCGTAGCAGTGGCACATCGACACCCGGACGGGGTCGCCCTTGGCCACCAGCCTCAGCTGGCCGCAGGAACACGAGGCGTGGTGATCGGTCATCGCGCGATTCTGTCGCAGCCCGCGCTCAACGCGAAGCCGCCACCAGCGCGCGCGCCGCGCCGAGCAGCACGCGCGTCGCCTCCTCGGGCGAGAGCATGGCCGCGCTGACGAACGCACCGTTGACCAGCACACCCAGCTGCGCCGCGAGCTCGCCCGGCCGCGCGGCGCCGAGCCCGCGCGCCAACTCGGCCAGCCGCTTGCGCATCGCCTGCATGTGCTCGCGCGAGACGGCGCGTGACGGATGGTCGGCCTCGGCGAATTCGGCGGCCACGTTGATCTGCGGGCAGCCGCGGTAGTTGGCGCGCGCCAGCCGCTTGCCGATCCAGCGCACGTGCGCCTCGAGCTCGGCCATCGGCTCGCCCGCGTGGCGCGCATGCACCTCGTCCCACTGGGCCCAGAACTCGGCGTCCTCGCGTTGGAGGAAGGCCACGATCAGGTCGTCCTTGGTGCGGAAGTGGCGGTACAGGCTGGTCTTGGCGACGCCGGAGTCGTCCACCACGAGGTCGACGCCCACGGCGCGCACGCCGCGCTCGTAGAACAGCCGGGAGGCGGTGTCGAGGATGCGTTGACGGACGTCGGAGGACTCGCCGGCGGCGTCGCCACCGGAGGATTTCTTGCTGGGCATGTTGACATGATACAGACCTGTCTTTATTCTAAACGATACAGACCTGTCTGTTTCAAATGAAAGGGAACCCGCCGTGACCGCTTCGTCCGCCCTCCGTCCCGTTGCCGTCTACGGCGCCGCCGGCCACACCGCCCGCTTCGTGCTGGCCGAGCTCAGGCGCCGCGGCCTGGCCGCGATCGCGGTCGGCCGCAACGCCGCCAAGCTGCCGACGGACGTGCCCGCCCGCGACGCGGCCATCGACGACCCGGCCGCGCTCGACGCCGCCTTCGCCGGCTGCGCCGTCGTCATCAACTGCGCCGGCCCGTTCCTGGACACCGCCGCCCCCGTCATCGAGGCCGCCCTGCGCGGCGGCGCCCACTACCTGGACGTGACCGCCGAGCAGGCCAGCGCGATGGACACCTTCGAGCGCTTCGAGGCGGCCGCGCGTGCCGCCGGCGTCGCCGTCATCCCGGCCGCCGGCTTCTATGGCGGCCTGGCCGACCTGCTGGCCACATCGCTGCTGGGCGCCGACGGCGCGGCCGACGAGCTCACCGTGGCCGTGGCCCTGGACCGCTGGTGGCCGACCTCCGGCACGCGCGTCACCGGCGAGCGCAACACCTTTCCGCGGCTGGTCGTGGCCGACGGCCGCCTCGCGCCGCTGCCCCTGCCGGCCGCGCGCTCGACGTGGACGTTCGGCGCGCCGCACGGGAAGCAGGAGGTCGTCGAGCTCACGTTCAGCGAGGTCGTCACCCTGACGCGCCACCTGCGCCTGGGTGCGATGAGCGCGCACCTGACGCAGTCGTCGCTGGACGAGATCCGCGACACCACGACGCCGCCGCCGGCCGCGACCGACGCCCTCGGCCGTTCGCCGCAGCGCTTCGAGATGGTGGTGCGCACACGCCAGGGCGACCGGGTGCGCCAGGCGACGGCGCGCGGCCAGGACATCTACGCCGTGTCCGCGCCGCTGGTGGTGCAGGCCGCGCAACGCCTGATGGCGCCGGCCTTTGCGCGCTCGGGCGCGATCGCGCTGGGGCAGGCCGTGGACGCCGCGGATTTCCTGCGCGCGCTCTCGCCCGAGCATCTCGAGCTGGCCTGAGCACGGTCATCGCCGTCGCAGTAGGATATGCGTTTCCGGCGCTTCGCGGCGTCCCGCGCGGCCCGTAACCTCCCGCCCACTCGACAACAAACCGCGAAGCCTATGCGAACCAACCTGCGCTCCCTGCTCGCCGCCGTCCTCGCCGCGACGACCCTCGTGTCCGCCGCGCATGCCGACCAGCTGGCCGACATCAAGAAGAAGGGCGAGATCGTCGTCGGCGTCCTCGGCACCGACGAGCCCAACAGCTTCGTCGACCCGAAGACGCGCGAGATCGTCGGCTACGAGGTCGACCTCGCCAACGCCGTCGCCCGGAAGATCGGCGTCAAGGCGACGTTCAAGCAGATCGCCGTGGCCGCGCGCATCCCCGAGCTGCAGCAGGGCCGCGTCGACCTGCTGGCCGCCTCGCTCACGCACAACAAGGAGCGCGAGTCGCAGATCGACTTCTCGCTGACGACCTTCGTCACGGGCCAGAAGGTGATGGTCAAGGCCAGCAGCGGCATCACCGACGTGCCCCAGCTCGCGGGCAAGAAGGTGCTGACCGTCAAGGGCGGCACGCAGGAGGAGAACGTGCGCAAGGCGGTGCCCAGCGTCGACGTCGTCACGTTCGAGACCACGCAGCAGGCCTTCCAGGCGCTGCAGCAGGGCAAGGGCGCCGGCTACGTCAACGACGAGGCCACGCTGGTCAACGACATGGCCAAGCTGGGCCCGGCCAGGAAGGACTACCGCATCCTGCCGACCAACCTCAGCACCGAGCCCCTGGCGCTGGGCATCCGCAAGAACGAGCCCGCGCTGAAGAAGGTGGTCGACGACACGCTGGCCGAGCTCGAGAAGTCGGGCGAGGCCGACAAGATCTTCATGAAGTGGTACGGCCCCACCACGAAGCTGCAGTTCGACAAGCGCTCGTTCAAGATCGACTCCGACAAGATCTGAGTGCCCGGCTTCGACCTCCAGCTGCTGCTGCATGGCCAGTACCACGAGTGGCTGCTCGCCGGCCTGCTCGTCTCGCTGAAGCTCGCCGGCGTCACGATCGCCTGCGCGCTGCCGCTGGCGATCGCGATCGCACTGCTGCGGCTGTCGCCCTGGCCGCCGCTGCAGTGGCTGGGCGCGACCTACGTCGAAGGCATCCGCAACGTGCCGCTGATCGCGCACCTGCTGTTCTGGTACTTCGGCGCGCCCGAGCTGCTGCCCGATGCGTGGAAGGAGCGGCTGTACGCCGGCAGCTACGAATTCATCGCCGCGGCCATCGGCCTGACGCTGTACGCCGCGGCGTTCATGGCCGAGAACATCCGCAGCGGCATCCGCGCGATCCCCGCCGTGCAGTTCGAGGCGGCGCGCGCGCTGGGGCTGGGCTTCATCCCTGCGATGCGCCGCGTCGTGCTGCCGCAGGCGCTGCGCGTGACGGTGCCGCCGCTGCTGTCGCAGGTCATCATCCTGTGGAACGACACGAGCGTGGCCACCGTCATCGGCGTGGGCGAGATGATGTACCAGGCCGCGCGCGTCGAGTCGGCCGCGTTCCACAGCGTCGAGGCCTTCGCCTTCGTCACCGTGTCCTACCTCGCGGGCTCCCTGCTGCTGACGGCCGCGGCCGACTGGATCCACCGGCGCTGGCCGGTGCGCACGCTGTGAGGCCGGCGCCGTGATCGACCTGATCCAGACCTACTGGGTGTACTTCCTCATCGGCCAGTACCCGCAGGGGCCGCTGGGCGGCGTGGCCGCGACGGTGCTGCTGGCCGCGCTCGCGCTGCTGCTGGCGATGCCCATCGGCCTGCTGATGGGCCTGGCGCGCACCAGCAGCATCGCCGCGCTGCGCCGGCCGGTGACGGTCGTCGCCTACCTGATCCGCGGCATCCCGCTGCTGCTGATGGTGTTCTGGATCTACTTCTACCTGCCCACGGTCACGGGGCACAAGACCGACCAGTTCACGACCATGCTGATCGCGCTGGTCGTGTTCGACGGCGTCTACCTGGGCGAGATCGTGCGCGCCGGCATCCGGGGCGTGCCCAAGGGACAGTACGAGGCGGCGCGGGCGCTGGGCCTGGGCCACGGAGGAGCGATGCGCCGCGTGATCCTGCCGCAGGCGCTGCGCAGCATGCTGCCGTCGCTGGTCAACCAGTTCGTGTCCACCATCAAGGCGACGTCCCTGGGCTACATCATCGGCCTGACCGAGGCGTCGTTCATCGCCACGCAGGTCAACTCGCAGGTGTTCGTGCATCCGACCGCGGTCTACCTGCTGCTGAGCCTGATGTACTTCACCCTGTGCTTCGGGCTGTCGCGCGTGGCGCTCGCGATCGAGCGGCGCCAGGCGCGCCGCGACCTGCCGCGCCCCGTCCATCCGCCCGGCTCCCCCACGGCCACCGCGGCCGCCAATCCATGATCCAGTTCAGCAAGGTCAACAAATGGTACGGCTCGTACCATGCGCTCGTGGACATCGACGAGACCATCGCCAAGGGCGAGGTCGTGGTCGTCTGCGGGCCGTCGGGCTCGGGCAAGTCCACGCTGATCCGCACGATCAACCGGCTCGAGGCCATCGAGTCGGGCACGATCAGCTTCGACGGCGAGGACATCCACCGCCCCGGCATCGACCTGAACCGGCTGCGTTCGCGCATCGGCTTCGTGTTCCAGCAGTTCAACCTGTTCCCGCACCTGACGGTGCTGCAGAACTGCACGCTCGCGCCGATCGAGGTGGGCGGCGCGCGGCCCGCGCAGGCGCACGAGAAGGCGATGGCGCTGCTCGATCGCGTCGGCCTCGCGAGCAAGGCGAACGCGTGGCCCTCGGAGCTGTCCGGCGGCCAGCAGCAGCGCGTGGCGATCGCGCGGGCGCTGGCGATGGAGCCGCCGCTGATGCTGTTCGACGAGCCCACCAGCGCCCTCGACCCCGAGATGGTCGGCGAGGTGCTGCTCGTCATGCAAGGGCTGGTGCGCGACGGCATGACGCTGGTCGTCGTCACGCACGAGATGGGCTTCGCGCGCGACGTCGCCCACCGCGTGCTGTTCATGGACCAGGGCCGCATCCTGGAACGCGCCGAGCCGCACGCGTTCTTCAACCACCCGCAACACCCGCGGGCGCAGCAGTTCCTGGCGGACATCCGCACGCCGTTCGCGCGGCCGGCCTGACATTGGTGGTGTCAGGACTTGCCTTCTTGCCGAGTCATCTTGCGGGGTCTCTTGCGGGGTCAGGTCTTGAATGTTGCGGGGTCAGGTCTTGAATCGGGTCTCTTGCGGGGTCAGGTCTTGAACGTTGCGGGGTCAGGTCTTGAATCGTGCAGTTCCGAAAGTGGAGGCCAGTATCCGGAGCCGGCGTCGCGGAGCCGGAGCCGGTGTCCGAAGCCGGTGTCAGGTCTTGAATCATGCAGTGCACGATTCAAGACCTGACACCTTCCTGCCGCTGCACGAATCAAGACCTGACCCCGCAACATTCAAGACCTGACCCCAAGGAAGACCTCCCCGGCATGCCCGACAATCGTGGCAGGCACCCCGCCCCCACGCGCATCCCGTCATGCTTCCCGAACGAATTGGCCGCTACGACATCACCGCCGAGATCGGGCGGGGATCGACCAGCATCGTCTACAGGGGCATCGACCCGCGGGACGGCCGGGCCGTCGCGATCAAGACGCTGCAGCGCAGCGCCGACAGCGACGGGGACGCCGACGAGATCCTGCGCCGGTTCCGCGACGAGGCGCTCGCCGTGCGGCGACTGGACCACCCCGGCCTCGTCGCCATCGACGAGATCGGCGAGGACGGCCTGAACACCTGGCTCGCGATGCCCCACGTCGAGGGCCGTACGCTCGCCGACATGCTGCGCGGCACGCCGCCGCTGGCCGAGGAGCGAGCGCTGGCCATCCTGGACGAGCTGCTGGACGCCCTCGGCGCCGCCCATCGCGAAGGCCTGACCCACCGCGACGTCAAGCCCGCCAACGTCCTGCTGACGCCCGCAGGGCGCGTGAAGCTGGTCGACTTCGGCGTCGCGCGGCTGCGCGACCTCGGGCTGACCCGCGTGTCGTCGATCATCGGCACGCCGGCGTTCATGGCGCCCGAGCAGTTCACCGGCCGCGCGCTCGACCACCGCGCCGACCTGTTCGCCTGCGGCGCGCTGCTGCACCAGCTGCTGGCCGGCCGCCCGCCGTTCTGCGGCGCGCCAGCCGCCGTCATGCAGCAGATCCTGCACGAGGAGCCGCCCCCGACCAGCCGGGCCAGCGGCGGCCGCGCCGACCCGGCGTACGACAGCGTGGTCGCCCGCGCGCTCGCCAAGCGCGCCGAGGACCGTTTCGCGAGCGCCGACGAGATGCGTGACGCCCTGCACGCGGCCGCGTCGCACGCCGCCGACGCGCCGCTGGCCACCGTCGTGGGCACGGTGGTCGGCACCCTGGTGCAGGACGCCGGCAGCCTGCTCGGCCACCTGTCGCCCGAGCAGCGTGCCGCCTTCGAGCATGCACGAGCGCACCGGCTCGATCCGATGGCGGGCGTGGTGCTGCGCGACGCGCCCGTCCTGGCGCAGCGGGTCGACGCCTTCGCGCTCTACGTACCCGACGCCGGCTCGTGCCATGCGATCGTCGACATTCCCCACCGGGAAGGCGCCGACGAGACCTCGGCCGCCGTCCCGGCCGCGAGCGCGGCGACGCTGCCACCCGAAGCCTGCGCCACCGCCCAGCAGCTGCTGGCGCGCCGCGTGGGGCCGGTGGCCAGCGTGATGGTGCGGCGCGCGGCCGACACCGCCGGCGGTTCGCTCGACGTGTTCGTCGCCAACCTGCTGGCCGGCACGTCCGCGTCGCAGCAGGCCGCGTTGCGGGCGGAGCTCGAAGCCGCGCTGGCGCCGCCTCAGCGCAGCGGCCGGTAGCGGCACTCCAGCGAGTCGCCGCGGTAGATCTCGAACGGCAGCTCGCCGATGCGCAGCTCGCCGCGCCGGCGCTCGATCAGGCGCGACAGCGCGGCCACGCCCGGCAGCGCCGTCATCAGCTGCTCGCGCGCCCGGAAGATCTGCATGTTGACGTGCGTCGTCTCCATGCCCAGCATGCGCGACAGCTCCGCGCTTGCCAGCCAGCCCTGGGCGCCCGGTTCCAGGCCGCGTTCCTGGTCGGCCATGCGCCGGCGCGCCAGCGTCGCCAGGCAGTAGTGGTGGCTGCGCTCGCCCAGGTCGGTCCTGGCGACGCCGTCCTTGACCTCCAGGCTGGCGTGCTCCTCGTCCAGGCTCAGGCGCATCACCAGCAGCGGCGACTCCGGCTCGCGGGCCACCTCGGCCACCTGCGTGTCGTCCATCGGCGCCGCGGCGACGAAGCGGTGCGCGCCGGCGCCCATCTGGACGGCGTCGCCGTCCTTGAGGGGGCGCGTCTCGCCGTTCTGCTCCAGCATCCACAGCCCCGGGCCCGCCAGGTAGATGCACAGCTCCGGCGCGTCGCTGCTCGGGAGCAGGTTGTGCGCCGCCAGGACGATCACCGGCCGCAGCAGGTCGGCCGGCACCAGGACGTCCACCGGCGCGGCCACGTCCTGCACCCGCCATGCGACGTTCGGGCCGCGGCCCAGCCGCAGCTCGACGCCGGCCTCGAGCGCGAACGGCTCGCCCGGCACCAGCACCTGGCCGTTGACGAAGGTGCCGTTGGTGCTGTGGTCGGACACCATCCAGCGCCCGTTGCGCCAGCGGATGACGGCGTGCATCGAGGAGATGCCCGGATCGTCGACGGCGGTATCGGCGCGCAGCGCATTGCGGCCGAACACGTGTTCGGCGCGGAGCACCACGCGGTCGCCGGTGCGGGGATCGAACAACGTACCCATCTCGCGCAAATCTCCACGCCGACGGACGCCTCGGCGCAGCCGGAAGTGTAGTTCCCCCGCGTCACCCGCCCGGGCCGGCGGACACCCCGCCCCGGCGCGGTTCACCGGGCGCCGACCCGGAGCAAACCCGGAGGGCGGCCCGGCATCACGCCCGCCGTTATCTCCCGTGATGGATCGCACGGCCCGGCCGGCCGAACATGCGTCCCATGCCGAAGCGATTCGGCAAACCGAACAAGTCAAGAAGACACCGACCAGTTGAGGAGAGCCACCATGTTCCACACGCCCACCGACACCCGCACCGCGAATGCCACCGCCTTCGGCCGCTATCCCGCCGCCAAGCCGCTGCAGTTCCCGCTGGCCATGGACCTGTGCCGCGACCAGGTGCCCGCTCCGGCCGACTGCGACGGCCTGCGCCTGGCCGCCGCGGCGCGCAAGTCGACCTCGACCCACGCCTTCCTGCCCGCCTTCGCCAACGCCGACTGGCGCGTGTTCGCCAGCTTCTGCGTCGCCCGCCGCGTGCCGGCCGGCTTCCGCGTCATGATCCCCGGCCGCTCGGATCGCACCCTGCGCTTCGTCGTCGAGGGCGCCCTGTGGCAGGAATCGGCCGCCGGCAACCGCGACAAGGTGCTCGCCGCCGGCACGATCGTCGGCGAGGACGCGCTCTTCTCCGACGGCGCCAGCGACCTGGACGTCCGCGCCCTGGAGGACTCGCTGATCCTCGAGCTCCCGCTGGCCCGCCAGAAGGAACTGGCCGCGTCCTGCCCCGAGATCGGCTTCGAGCTGCTGCGCGCGGGCGGCGCCGTGATCGCCGCCGGCGGCCGCCCCGCGGTGGCCCGCGAAGAAGAGATCGCCGCCAACTGAGCCCGCCCACCGCTGCAAGGACTGCCATGACCACGTACGTGCTCTCGCTGACCGGCGACGAGGAGAAGGCCGCCAACGCCACGCACTGGGCGCGCTTCCGGCGCGCCAAGATGATCTCGGTGTCGCGCAAGGGCGACCAGCGGACGTTCGACGCGGGCCGCGACAGCATCGTCATCGCCGCGCACGGCATGGGCGACCACCGCGCCACGAGCTGCAACCCGTCCACGCACGACCCGGCCGCGCTCGCCGCGCTGCTCGTGCGCACGCTGGACATCCAGGACGGCACCGGCGTCGTGCTGGCCGACTTCGACAACGAGGATTTCGCTGCCGACGTCGTCGCCCGCATCGCCGCGCTGGGCCGCCACGTCACCTGCACCGGGCAGGTGCGGGACTTCTCGTTCGGCGCGCGGGTGCGGCCGCTGCTCGCTCGAGGGGTCAGGTCTTGAAACTTGCGGGGTCAGGTCTTGAATCGTGCACTCAAGACCTGACCCCGCAAGTTTCAAGACCTGACCCCAAGGCACGGAGACCTGACACCGCTCAGAACGGCGGCTGCCAGACCTCGCGCGCCACGCGCAGCCAGTTGCCGCCGAAGATGAGCGCGAGCGACGGGTCGTCGACGCCGCGGCGCGCCAGCTCGTCGGCCAGGTCGGGCAGTTGCTCCGGCGCGGTCATCGCGATGTCGGCCGAATAACCCAGGTGCGGCGGGAACTTGTCGGGGTGGGCGGCGATCTCGGCGGCGAGGTCGCGGGTGTCGAAGATGTAGTCCAGGCCCAGGCCGACGTGCGAGGGGCCGACGAGGTCCAGCATGTGCAGCACGTGGCGTGCGACATTGGCCACCGACGCGTCGTTGTTGCCCAGGAAGATGCCGATCCCGTTGACGCCCACCACCCCGCCGCGCGCGGCGCAGGCCTTGATCAGGTCGTCGGGGATGTTGCGCGGGTGATCGACCAGTGCGTGGGCGTTCGAGTGCGAGAAGATGACCGGCGTCGGCGACTCGTCGATCGCCTCGCGGGCCGTACGGTATCCCGTATGCGAGCAGCAGGCCACGATGCCCACGCGCGCCATCTCGTGCAGCATGCGGCGGCCGAACGCGGACAGGCCCGCGTCGTCGTCCTGGCAGCCGCCGCCGGCCCGGTTGTTGCGGTTGTAGGCCAGCAGCATCCAGCGCACGCCCAGGTCGCGATACAGCCCGAGCAGGCTCAGCTGGTCGGCGATGGCGTTGGCGCCCTCGATGTCGAACCCCACCGCGAGCTGGCCGTTGGCGCGCGCGATCTCGATGTCGTCGACCGTATCGATCAGCCGGTACTCGCTCGCGTGGGCGAGCAGCCAGTCGCGCATCGCGGCGAGCATGCGCAGGTGCTGCTCGACGCCGTCGTCGCCGAAGCCGACGTTGACCATCACGACGTCGACGCCGGCGTCGCGGTGGCGCTTCAACTGCGGCAGGAAGCTCGTGTCGTGCGGGGTGAGCGGCATGCAGGCGTGGTTGTCCCACACCAGCATCGAGTCGACGCGGCGGCGCGCGAGAGGGGTCGTCATGGGGGGTTCCCGGCGCGCTGCGCCGTCATGAGGTCGGTGAACCAGCGGCGCTCGGCCGCGGCCAGCAGCGTCAGCAGAACGCCGGCGAGCGCGGCGAGCGCGCCCATTGCCAGGAAGAACGCGTCGGGCGACAGGTGCGTCCACCAGGTGCCCACGACGCCGGACAGCAGGTTGCCCGCGAACGCGGCGAGGAACCACGCGGCGATGGTGGTGGCGCCGAAGCCTGGCAGGGCGAGCTGCGCGAACAGGCCCAGGCCCACCGGCAGGATGTAGAGCTCGCCCAGCGTCAGCAGCGCGAAGAAGGCCACCAGCCACGACCAGTGCACGGGCGCGCCGCCGGCCTCGGATGCGCGCGCGACGGCGGCCAGCAGCGCGAACGACGCGGCCACCGTCATCGCGCCGATGGCCATCTTCCACAGCGGTGCCGACTGCGCCTGCGCGTCGCCGCGCCGGTTCCAGAACGCCACCAGCAGCGGCGTCATCAGGAACACGTACAGCGGGTTGAGCAGTTGCACCCAGGTGGCCGGGATCGTCCAGCCGAAGGCGCGCCGGTCGACCGCGGTGTCGGCCCACAGCGCCAGCGTGTTGCCGGTCTGCGCGTAGGCGACCCGAAAGATCACGACCGCCAGCGCGGTGCCGGCCAGGAACAGGATCTGGTGGCGCGAGGCTGCCGGCGCGGCCGGCGCGGCGCCGGCCTCGTCGGCCGCGTCGACAGGCGCCAGGTGGCGCGCGCCCGCCACGTAGATGGCCAGGCCCAGGCACATGCCCACGCCCGCCGCGCCGAAGCCCCAGTGCCAGCCGTACAGCTCGCCCAGCGTGCCGCACACCAGCGGCGCGAGGAAGCCGCCGAGGTTGATGCCCATGTAGTAGAGGTTGTACGCGCCCGCCAGCCGCGGGTCGCCCGCGGCGTAGAGCGGCTTGACCTGGCTGGGCAGGTTGGGCAGGAACAGGCCGTTGCCGCAGGCGATCACGACCATCGCGGGGAAGAACAGCGCCTCGGAGGCCATCATGAAGTGGCCGAGTGCCATCAGCAGGCCGCCGACGATCACCGCGCGCCGCTTGCCCAGCCAGCGGTCGGAGATCATGCCGCCCGCGATCGGCGTCAGGTACACGCCGGCCGCGTAGCTGCCGTAGAC
>DATCRO010000632.1:0-2454 GCA_036569025.1 Burkholderiaceae bacterium | reverse complement strand
ACGCGGCACGGGATCGCCGGATCCTTCATCACCTCGCGGTAGATGCCCTCGCCCATGCCGTGCAGCCGCTGCATCTCGAACGCGGCGCCCTTGGCGCGCGCCATCTGCAGGATCGCGGCGATGGTGCCGGCGTTGTGCGTGGCGAACTGCGGATAGATGACGTCGGCGTGGCCGATCAGCGCGCGGGCGCAGGCCAGGTAGGAGATATCGGTGTGTTCCTTGTGCGTGAACACCGGATAGCCCGCCAGGCCGCCTTCCTGCGCGCGCTTGATCTCGCCGTCCCAGTACGCGCCCTTCACGAGGCGCACCATGAAGCGCAGCTTGTGCTTGCGCGCGATGGCGGCGACGGCGTCGACCACCTGCAGCGCGCGCGTCTGGTAGGCCTGCACGGCCAGGCCGAAGCCCTGCCATTGCGGGAAGGCGGCGCCGATGCGCTCGGCCAGCGCGTCCAGCACGTCCAGCGACAGCTCCAGGCGGTCGGTCTCCTCGGCGTCGATCGTCAGGTTCAGGTTGGCGCGCGCAGCCAGTTCGACCAGCGACCACACGCGCGGCAGCAGCTCGGCGAACACGCGCTCGCGCTGGGCGTCCTCGTAGCGCGAGAACAGCGCCGACAGCTTGATCGAGATGCCGTCGGCGTTCTCGGGCGACGCGGCGACCTGGCCGCGCGAGATCGCCTTGATCGCGTTCGCGTACGAGGCCAGGTAGCGCTCGGCGTCGTGCTCGGTGCGGGCGCCCTCGCCCAGCATGTCGTACGAGAAGCGCAGGCCCGACGCGGCCGTGCCAGCCCCGCGGCGCGCGCTCTCGACGTCCTTGCGCTGGTCCTGGGCCTCGTCCATCGCCTCGGCGATGGTGCGGCCCAGCACGAACTGGCGGCCCAGCAGCTGGATGGCGCGCACCGTGGCGGCGACCACCGTCTTGGCGCCCAGGCGCTTGAGCAGCCCGCCCTCGCCGTCGGCGTCGGGCAGGAACTTCTTGGACAGCGAGATGGCGCTGGCGGAGATGCCGGCGAGCATCTTGTGCGGGCCGTCGACGACGGAGTCGGCGTCGAACTCGGCACGTCCGAGCTGGTCGGCCGTCAGCGCGATGGCGGTCTCGACGTCGGGCACGCGCAGCAGCGCCTCGGCCAGGCGCATCAGGGCCAGGCCCTCGGCGCTCGAGATCGGGTACTCGCGCAGCAGCGACTCCATCGCCCAGAACGGCGCCGGCTTCTCGCGCACCGCCTCCACCCACGGGCGGCCGGCGCGGATCACCTGGGCCCAGTCCAGCTGCCCGGTCAGCGTGGCCAGCGCGGCCTCGACGACGTCCACCTCCGGACGGTACGGATAGGGCAGGCGAGCCTGTTGCGGCTTCGCGACAAAGGTGGACGTGGATGCGGACATGGCGGTGTAAATCCCGACTGGATAATCTGGTAGCTTAGAGCGAGAATCCACGAGATAAATTCGGATTTCGCCAGAGAGCCCGGAGATTCGTCCAGCATGAACAAGCCCCAGTCCGAACCGTCCACGGTGTCGAATCTGTCGAACGACAAGGGAATCGACAAGATCGACGCCCGCATCCTGCGCGTGTTGCAGCGGGACGGTCGCATCAGCAACCTGAAGCTCGCCGAGGAGGTGCACCTGTCGCCCACGGCGGTGCTCGAACGCGTCAAGCGCCTGACGCGCGAGAACTTCATCCTCGGCTACGAAGCCCGGCTGAACCCGAACAAGCTCGGCGCCAGCATGATGGTGTTCATCGAGGTGCTGCTGGATCGCACCGCGCCCGACATCATGGACACCTTCAAGGCGGCCGTGCAGACGCGCCCGGAGATCCTCGAGTGCCACCTGGTGGCCGGCGGCTTCGACTACCTGATCAAGACCCGCGTGGCCGACATGGCCGCTTACCGCGAGATGATCGCCTCGGTCATCTGGAGCCTGCCGGGCGTGCGCGAGACGCGCACGTACACGGTGATGGAAGAGGTCAAGACCACCAACGCGCTGCCGATCTGAACGCCAAGGCCGCACATTGCTCGGCGCGATGGCGGCAATTCAGTGAACGGCTCGGGAGGGGATGCGGCACCGTAACGGGCATGCCGTCCGCCGAACCCGACCTGCGCGAGGCCGCCGCTGCCGCGGCCCACGACGCCGCCACCGCGGCCAACGACCCCGTCGCCCGCGCGCCTCGCCCGCGCGCCCCGGCCCGTCCGCGGGCGCGCGGCCCGGCACCGGCCGCCGAGGGCGCGCCGGCGGGCGGCGGCGCGCTCGACGACGTCGACCGCGCGCTGCTGCGCATCCTGCAGGCCGACGGCCGCATCACCAACCTCAAGCTCGCGCAGGCGGTCGGCCTGTCCTCAGCCAGCACGCAGGAACGCGTGAAGCGCCTGCTGCGCGACGGCACGATCCTGAGCTTCAACGCCCGCCTGAACCCGGCGCTGCTGCAGGCCGGCCTGCTCGTGTTCGCCGAGGTGCGGCTGGAGGA
>DATCRO010000631.1:0-5049 GCA_036569025.1 Burkholderiaceae bacterium | reverse complement strand
GTTCACGTTCCGCGCGATGGTCGTGCAGGCCTACTGGCCGGGCGCGAGCGCCAAGGACGTCGCCGAGCAGGTGACCGACAAGATCGAGCGCACGCTGCAGGAGGTGCCGTACTCCGACAAGATCCGCAGCTACACCAAGCCGGGCGAGTCGCTGACCATCCTGCAGCTGGCCGACAACTCGCCGCCGCACGAGGTCGCCAACACCTGGTACCAGGCGCGCAAGAAGATCGGCGACATGCGCGGCACGCTGCCGCAGGGCGTCATCGGGCCGTTCTTCAACGACGAGTTCGGCGACGTCTACGGCTCGATCTTCGCGCTGTCGGCCGACGGCTTCAGCGACGAGGAGCTGCGCGTGCGCGCCGAGGACATCCGGTCGCAGCTGCTGCGCGTGCACGACGTCGCCAAGGTGCAGCTGTTCGGCGTGCAATCGCAGAAGATCTGGGTCGAGCTGTCGCAGAAGCGCGCGGCCGAAATGGGCGTGGACGTCAGCGGCGTCATCAGCCAGCTCAACGCGCAGAACGCGGTGCAGGGCTCGGGCGTGGTCGATTCGGGCACGCAGAACGTGCAGGTGCGCGTCGCCGGCGCCTTCCAGTCGGTCGACGACATCCGCGCGCTGCCGATCCGCGTCGTCAACCCGGCCAGCGGCCAGGCCACGAGCATCAAGCTGGGCGACATCGCCGACGTCAGGCGCGGCTACTCCGATCCGCCGGACGTCAAGGTGCGCGCCAACGGCAAGCAGGTCATCGCGATCGGCGTGTCCATGGCCAAGGGCGGCGACATCATCGCGCTGGGCAAGGGCCTGCAGAAGCAGGTGGCCGAGGTCCGCAAGCAGCTGCCGGTCGGCATGGAGCTGTCGCAGGTGCAGGACCAGCCCGAGGCGGTCAGCCGCTCGGTGGGCGAGTTCGTGCGCGTGCTGGTCGAGGCGATCGTCATCGTGCTGGGCGTCAGCTTCGTGAGCCTGGGCCTGCACTTCAAGCCGATCCGCATCGACATCTGGCCCGGCCTGGTCGTGGCGATCACGATCCCGCTGGTGCTCGCGATCACCTTCGTCACGATGTACTACTGGGGCGTCGGGCTGCACAAGATATCGCTGGGATCGCTGATCATCGCGCTGGGCCTGCTCGTGGACGACGCGATCATCGCGGTCGAGATGATGGTGCGCAAGCTCGAGGAGGGCTACTCGAAGGAGCGCGCCGCCACCTTCGCGTACGAGGTGACGTCGATGCCGATGCTCACCGGCACGCTGATCACCGCGGCGGGCTTCCTGCCGATCGGGCTGGCCAAGTCGATGACCGGCGAGTACACGTTCGCGATCTTCGCGGTGACGTCGGCGGCGCTGCTGATCTCGTGGTTCGTCTCGGTGTACTTCGTGCCGTACCTGGGCGCGCGCCTGCTGCACACGCGCATGAAGGCGCACGAGCCGGACGGCAGCCTGTCGGCGCAGCCGCACGAGACCTTCGACTCGCCTTTCTACGAGCGCTTCCGCCGCGTGGTCGCGTGGTGCATCGGCCATCGCTGGATCACCATCGGCGCGACGATCGGCATCTTCGTGCTGGGCCTGGTGGGCATGGGCCTCGTGCAGCAGCAGTTCTTCCCGGACTCGAGCCGGCCCGAGATCATGGTCGACCTGTGGCTGCCGGAAGGCGCGACGGTCAAGCAGAGCGAGGACGTCGCCAAGCGCTTCGAGGCGCGCATGCTCAAGGAAACCGGCGTGAAGTCGGTGACGACGTGGGTGGGCAGCGGCGTGCCGCGCTTCTACCTGCCGCTGGACCAGGTGTTCCCGCAGAGCAACGTCAGCGAGGCCATCGTCGAGCCCACGGACCTCAAGGTGCGCGAGAGCCTGCGCAAGAAGCTGCCGGCGCTGCTGGCCGCCGAGTTCCCGGAGATCCGCAGCCGCGTCAAGCTGCTGCCCAACGGGCCGCCGGTGCCCTACCCGGTGCAGTTCCGCGTGGTGGGCGCCGACGCCGACCAGGTGCGCCACTGGGCCGACGAGGCCAAGGCCGTGCTGCTCGCCAACACGCACATGCGCGGCGTCAACGACAACTGGAACGAGAACGTGCTGGCGATGCGCCTGGCCGTCGACCAGGCCAAGGCACGCGCGCTGGGCGTGACGACGCAGGCCATCGCGCAGGCCACGCAGACGCAGTTCTCGGGCTCGACGATCGGCCAGTACCGCGAGGGCGACCAGCTGATCGACATCGTGCTGCGCCAGCCGCTGGCCGAGCGCAGCGCCGTCACGAACCTGTCCAGCGCCTACGTGGCCACCAGCAACGGCGGCGTGGTGCCGCTCGCGCAGGTCGCCAGGCTCTCGCTCGGATGGGAGCCGGGCGTGCTGTGGCGCGAGGGGCGCGACTACGCGGTCACCGTGCAGGGCGACGTCGTCGAGGGCATGCAGGGGCCGACCGTCACCGCCGAGCTGTGGGGCAAGGGCAACGCCGTCGGGCCGCTGAGGGCGCTGATGAAGAAGATGCCGCCGGGCTACGAGATCCAGGTCGCGGGCGCGGTCGAGGAGTCGTCCAAGGGGCAAGGCGCGATCGCGGCGGGCGTGCCGGTGATGCTGTTCATCATCTTCACGCTGCTGATGCTGCAGCTGCACAGCTTCTCGCGCGCGCTGCTCGTGTTCGCCACCGGGCCGCTGGGCGTGGCCGGCGCCGCCGGCGCGTTGCTGGCGCTCAACCGGCCGTTCGGCTTCGTGGCGCTGCTGGGCGTGATCGCGCTCATGGGCATGATCATGCGCAACTCGGTCATCCTGATCGACCAGATCGAGCAGGACCGCGCCCACGGCGTGCCGGCGTGGGACGCGATCATCGAGTCGGCCGTGCGCCGGTTCCGCCCGATCGTGCTGACCGCCGCGGCCGCCGTGCTGGCGATGATCCCGCTGTCCGAGAGCGAGTTCTGGGGCCCGATGGCGGTGGCCATCATGGGCGGCCTGCTGATCGCCACGGTGCTGACCTTGCTGGCGCTGCCGGCGATGTACGCCGCCGCCTTCAGGGTTCGTCCGGTGGAAACAGTCGCGTGAAGAATCCGGCCGCCCGGCCGGATCCGGCTACAATCTCTGGTTCACCGGAAAGCGGGGGGTTTGCGTCCAATCCTGTCCCCAGCTCCTGGATCACGAAGCGCGGGTGGCGAAATTGGTAGACGCACCAGGTTTAGGTCCTGACGCCTTCACCGGCGTGCGGGTTCGAGTCCCGCCCCGCGCACCAGAATTTGCGAACCAAGAGTCCCATCATGGCAGTCAACGTTGAAACCCTCGACAAGCTCGAGCGCCGCATCTCCCTGAGCCTCCCGGCCGACGAGATCAACAAGGAAGTCGAGTCCCGCCTCAAGAAGCTGTCCCGCACGGTCAAGGCCGACGGGTTCCGCCCGGGCAAGGTGCCGATGTCCGTCGTGGCCCAGCGCTACGGCTACTCGGTGCAGTACGAAGTCATGAACGACAAGCTGGGCGCCGCGTTCAACGCCGCGGCCAACGAGGCCAAGCTGCGTGTCGCCGGTGCCCCGCGCATCGCCGAGAAGGAGAAGTCGGCCGAAGGTTCGATGGACTTCGACGCCACGTTCGAGGTCTACCCGGAAGTCGTCATCGGCGACCTGTCCGCCGTCGAGGTCGAGCGCGTCACCACCACGGTCGACGACGCCGCCATCGACAAGACGGTCGAGATCCTGCGCAAGCAGCGTCGCACCTTCGCCCAGCGCCCGGCCGCCGAAGGTGCCCAGGCCGGCGACCGCGTCACGATCGACTTCGAAGGCAAGATCGACGGCGAGCCGTTCGAAGGCGGCAAGGCCGAGGCGTTCCAGTTCCTGGTCGGCGAAGGCCAGATGCTCGAGCAGTTCGACCAGGCGGTGCGCGGCATGAAGGTCGGCGAGTCCAAGACGTTCCCGCTGCAGTTCCCCGCCGACTACCACGGCGCCGAAGTGGCCGGCCGCGAAGCCGACTTCATGGTCACGATGAAGAAGATCGAGGCGCAGCACCTGCCCGAGGTCGACGACGCGTTCGCCAAGTCGCTGGGCATCGCCGACGGCACGGTCGACGGCCTGCGCGCCGACGTGCGCAAGAACCTCGAGCGCGAGGTCAAGTTCCGCGTCCTGGCCCGCAACAAGGCCGCCGCGATGGACGCGCTCTCGGCCGCCGCCACGCTGGACCTGCCCAAGGCCCTGGTGCAGGGCGAGACGGAGCGCCTGGTCGCCAACGCCCGCGAGGACCTGAAGCAGCGCGGCGTCAAGGATGCCGACAAGGCCCCGATCCCGGCCGAGATCTTCGTGCCGCAGGCCGAGCGCCGAGTGCGCCTGGGCCTGGTCGTCGCCGAACTCGTGCGCGCCAACAACCTGCAGGCCAAGCCCGAGCAGCTCCAGGCGCACATCGAGGAGATGTCTCAGAGCTACGAGAAGCCGGTGGAAGTGCAGCGCTGGTACCTGTCGGACCGCTCGCGCATGGCCGAGGTCGAGGCGATCGTCGTCGAGAACAACGTCACCGAGTTCGTGCTGGGCAAGGCCAAGGTCACGGACAAGGAACTGCCGTTCGACTCGCTGATGACGGCCTGACGCCTCGCGTCTGCCCCGTCGACGACGCCCGGCGCTGCCGGGCGTTCGTCTTTTCGGGTTGCGACTTGCAACGCGGGGTTTCACCGCCATCTCCGACGGTGGGGTCGCGCCCGACGCGACATAATGGTCTCCGAAAGACCCCTTTCATCTGACGAAAAGTACTCCTCCATGAGCGCACTTGAAACGCAAGCCCTGGGCATGGTGCCCATGGTCATCGAGACCTCCGGCCGCGGCGAACGCGCCTACGACATCTACTCGCGCCTGCTGCGCGAGCGCATCGTCTTCCTGGTGGGCCCGGTGAACGACCATTCGGCCAACCTGGTGGTCGCGCAGCTGCTGTTCCTGGAGAGCGAGAACCCGGACAAGGACATCTCGCTGTACATCAACTCGCCGGGCGGCAGCGTCAGCGCGGGCATGTCCATCTTCGACACGATGAACTTCATCAAGCCCAACGTCTCGACGCTGTGCATCGGCTTGGCGGCCAGCATGGGCGCGTTCCTGCTGTCGGCGGGC
>DATCRO010000630.1:0-6163 GCA_036569025.1 Burkholderiaceae bacterium | reverse complement strand
GTGCTCGGCGGCGCCGGCACCATCGCCGTCGCGCTGCTCTGGATGAAGCTGTTTCCGGGCTTACGCAAGGTGGAGCGGCTGGAGTAGGGTCTCGGTTCGCAGCGCCTCGGCAACGAATAGGCTCGTCAACGTAGCGCGTTGCAGACCACAGACGAGCTGCGATGCTAATGACTGCGCCCTCTCCCCTTGCGGGAGAGGGCATCTCCGATCCATCCACGCACGCTGTTGGGTGAGGGGTAATTCTCCGCGAACGACACTCGTGGAGAGATACCCCTCACCCAACCGAGCTCGCCGCGCTTTCCTACATGCCCTCTCCCGCAAGGGGAGAGGGCGCATTCATTGGCGCCGCTCCGGTCTGCAAGCGCCCCAATGAGTCTTAACGGTTGTTGCGATGGATCGATCACCCCCGTCCCACGAACGGCATCTTGGTGGCCATCACCGTGATGAACAGGACGTTGGCGCTGAGCGGCAGGCCGGCCATGTAGGCCACGGCGTCGCCGACCGCCTTCACGTCCATGCGCGGCTCCGGCATCATGCGGCCGTCGGGCTGCAGCACGCCGCCGACCATGCGCTCGGTCATCGGCGTCTCGGCATTGCCGATGTCGACCTGGCCGACCGCGATGTCATAGGCGCGGCCGTCGAGATTGGAGGCCCTGGTGAGCCCGGTGATCGCGTGCTTGGTCGAGGTGTAGGGCGAGGACAACGGCCGCGGCGCGTGCGCCGAGATCGAGCCGTTGTTGATGATGCGGCCGCCGCGCGGCGTCTGCGCCTTCATCGCGCGGAACGCCCCCTGCGCGCACAGGAACATGCCGGTGAGGTTGGTGTCGACCACCGCGCACCAGCGCTCGTGGGTCAGGTCCTCGAACGGGATGCCGTTGGCGCTGATGCCGGCGTTGTTGAACAGCACGTCGACGCGGCCGAAGCGCGCGAGCGTCGCCGCGTACAGGACGTCGACCTGCGCGGGCTGGGTGACGTCGGTGGGCACGGCCAGCAGCGCGTCGCCGCCGCCGGCCTGCGCGGCGACCGCCTCCAGCGCCTGCGCACGCCGTCCGGCGAGGACGACGCGATACCCCGCCCGATGCAGCGCCAGCGCGCAGGACTTGCCGATGCCGCTGCCGGCGCCGGTGACGACGGCGACCTTGTTCGTCGGGTTCATGGTCGAGTGCTTTCCTGTCGAGTTGAAACTTCTGACGGCAGATCCGGACACGGCGCGTGTCCCCTGCCTGAGGGATGTGCTGATGCGCGCGAAAGTTCAAGATGACGGTTCGCAGCGGGCCGCCAGATGTCCGCATCAGGGGGTTGCATGATGCTGAAGATCCGTCCCGGCGCCGCGCAACGCGCCGCGCTTCCTTCCCGTCCCGGCAGCGGCGGCCTGGCCACCGCCGGCACGCTGATTCTCGCCTCGGTCTCGGCCGTCTCGCTCGTGCTGCTCTCGGGCTGCCACGCGGCACCCGCCAGCCGCTCCAGCAGCGCCTTCGCGGCGACGTCGGCCGACAAGGCCGCCGAGGCGCGCCTGGCCGCGAGCGACGCCATGCCGCCGGTGCAGCCGTTCGACGAGCACCTGGGCGCCGAACTGGCCGCGGGCGACTAGTCGCGTGCCAGCGCGGCCGACAGGTCCAGCTGCGTCGCGTCCAGCTGCAGCAGCGTGGCCTGGTGCGCGGCCGCCGCGTCGCGGTTCTGCAGCGCGACGAGGATGGCCTTGTGCCGCGGCAGCGACAGCACGTGCGTGTCGGGCACGCGGTTGCTCAGCTTGATCGACTCGCGCAGCGCCAGCGACATCATGTTGCCGATGTAGGCCATCAGGTCGTTGCCGGTGGCCTCGGCGATGCGGCGGTGGAACGCGAGGTCGGGCTCCAGCATCGCGTCGCCGTGCGTCGCGCCGGCCATGCCGTCGTAGGCCTGGGCGATGGCCGCCAGCTGCTCGTCGGTGGCCGCCTGCGCGGCCATCGCGGCGGCGCCGGGCTCGAACACGCGGCGCAAACCCATGAGGGTATGGACGAACTCGGGCGCGGGGCGGGTCTGGATCATCCAGTACAGCACGTCGGGGTCGAGCAGGTGCCACTCGTTGCGCGGGCGCACGATCGCGCCGGCGCGCTGGCGCGAGAGCACGAGCCCCTTGGCCACGAGCACGCGCACGGCCTCGCGCAGCACGGGCCGGCTGACCTCGTACTTGTCGATCAGCTCGGACTCCGGCGGCAGCCGGTCGCCCGGCGCAAGTTCGCCCGCGAGGATGCGCTGTCCCAGTTCGCGCACGATGCGCCCGTGCATGCTCTTGCCCGCGGGCTTGGTGCGGTACGGCGAGTGCTCGGCGCGTTCGGACATGTCTCGGGCAGAGGTGGGAGATGGCCGCGACGCTATCACGGAGACCTTCAGCGGCCCCAGCGCAGGACCAGAGGATCGAGTCGACGCGCCGCATCGAGCAGCCCGGCGCGCACGTGCGGGCTCATCGCCGGATACGGGCTGCGCGGCGCGTCGCACGCGATGATGCCGCCCTCCTTCATCAGCGCCTTGGCCGACAGGAAGCCGCCCTGGCGGTTCTCGAAGTTGATCAGCGGCAGCCAGCGGCCGTAGGCCTCGACGGCCTCCTCGCGCCGGCCGGCGGCGAAGGCGTCGACGATGGTGCGGATGCCGTCCGGATAGCCGCCGCCGGTCATCGCACCGGTGGCGCCGGCGTCGAGGTCGGCCAGCAGCGTGATGGCCTCCTCGCCGTCCCACGGGCCTTCGATCGCGTCGCCGCCGAGCTCGATCAGCTCGCGCAGCTTGCTCGCCGCCCCGGCCGTCTCGATCTTGAAGTAGCGCACGCGCTCGTGGTCCTGCGCGAGCCGCGCCAGGAAGGCGGCCGACAGCGGCGTGCCGGCCATCGGCGCGTCCTGGATCATGATGGGGATGTCCAGGCCCTCGGACAGCCGCCCGAAGAAGTGGTGGATCTGCTTGTCGCTCACGCGCAGCGTGGCGCCGTGGTAAGGCGGCATCACCATGACCATCGCCGCGCCCTGCGCCTGCGCGCGCTGGCCGCGCGCCAGGCAGATGTCGGTGGAGAAGTGCGACGTCGTCACGATCACCGGCACCCGGCCGGCGACGTGCTCGAGGATCGTGCGCGTGAGCGTCTCGCGTTCGTCGTCGGCCAGCACGAACTGCTCGGAGAAGTTCGCGAGGATGCACAGGCCGTTGGAGCCCGCGTCGATCATGAAGTCGACGCAGCGCTTCTGGCCGGCGAGGTCCAGGCCCCCGCGCTCGTCGAAGATCGTCGGCACCACGGGGAAGACGCCCTGGTAGCGCGCGGGCTGGCGGGGAGCGGTCATGTCTCTGCTTCCTGATTAAAGTATGACTATATCTGGCAACCTGGCGCGAGTTTAAGCGGATAAGGGATTTCCTGTCGATTTATAGTCTGACTTTTATGGGCGGCGTGACGCGGTGCGTGGATCCTGTGACTGCGCGCAGGATGACCGCACGGGGCTGGTGCCGACGACGGTCGACTGCCGACTGCCGACGACCAGCGACACCAGCGACGGCCGCGCCGATCACGCCCCGCGCCAGCAACAACGCCGTCATCCCGCGCGGAGCGAAGCGCAGTCGCAGGATCCACCCCCGCCAAGGCGCCCTGTAATCGCGCGTAACCATTCGAAGCTAAGCTGCCGCCCCATGTCGACCGTCTCCCAGTTGCCCGGCACGCCCGACCCCGACGCGCCGCCGCCCGGGCTGCTGCGCCTGGCGTGGCCCATCTTCGCCGAGCAGTCGCTGCACATGCTGACCAACGTGGTGTCCACGCTGATGGCCAGCCGCATCGGCGACAACGCGGTGGCCGCGCTCGGCAGCGCGGGGCAGGTGCTGGTGATGTTTCTGATCGGCTTCAACGTGCTGGCGGTCGGCGCGTCGATCGCCACGACGCACCACCTGGGCCTGGGCGACCGCTCCGGCGCGCGGCGCATGGCACGCGGCGCGGTGGCCACCAACCTGTGGCTGGGCGCGATCTTCAGCCTGCTGCTGGCGGGCACCGCGCCCACGCTGCTGCGCTGGGCACAACTGACGCCCCCGCTGATGGCCTACGCGCTGCCCTACCTGCACTGGATGGGCGGCACGTTGTTCATGGAGTCGATGATCTTCGCGCTGTGCGCCGTGCTGCGCGCGCACGGCCACACGCGCGAGGTGATGTACGTGATCCTCGCGCAGAACGCGGTCAACGCGGGCTTGAGCGCGCTGCTGATCTTCGGGCTGGGCGGCCTGCCGGCGCTGGGCGTGACCGGCATCGCGATCGCCGCGTCGGTCAGCAGGCTGCTGGCGGTCATCGCGCTGTGGATGCTCGTCTCGCGCCGCATCGGCCTGAAGCTGCGGGCGCACGACCTGGTCGACATCCACCTGGCGGACCTGCGCCGCCTGCTGTCCCTCGGCTTTCCCGCGGTGCTCGAGAACATCAGCTGGTTCGCGTCGTTCATGATCATCACGGCGCTGACCGCGCGCATGGGCGAGCGCGCGCTGGCCACGCAGGCCTACACGATGCAGATCGCGCAGATCGAGATGCTCGCGTGCCTGTCGATCGGCATCGGCAACGAGATCGTCGTGGGCCGCCTCATCGGCGCCGGCCGCTTCGAGGACGCGCGCAGGCAGTGCCTGGTCAACATGCGCCTGGGGCTGCTCGTGACGGCCGGCGTGGCGATCGTCTTCGCGCTGGCCGCGCCGTGGGCGCTTCGCATGTTCACCGACGACCCGCAGATCGTCTCGCTGGGCCGCACGCTCATCCTGCTGGGACTGCTGCTGGAGCCGGGGCGCAGCTTCAACCTGATCATCATCAACGCGCTGCGCGCCAGCGGGGACAGCCGCTTCCCGCTCATCGCCGGCCTGCTGTCGCAGTGGGGGATCATGCTGCTGGGCGCCTGGCTGCTGGGCACGCACCTGGGCCTCGGCCTGATCGGCGTGTGGGCCGCGCTGATCCTGGACGAATGGCTGCGCGGCCTGTACATGCTGCAGCGCTGGCGGCACGGCCGCTGGCTTCCCCACGCGCGACGCGTCCAGGCCGAGGCGGCGCAACATCCACTCCAGAGCAGCACCTTCACATGAGCCAACATCCTCCCGCCCGAGTGCAGCAGCGCGAACGCGGCCACCTGGCCGACGGCCGCGTCGTCCACGAGGTCACGCTGTCGCACGGCGGCCTGACGCTGTCCTTCATCGCGCTGGGCGGCATCGTCACGACCCTGTGGGCGCCCGATCGCGACGACGTCGCCGTCAACGTCGTGCGCGGCTTCGACGACCTCGCCGACTACGAGCGCCGCAACCCGTTCTTCGGCGTGATCGTGGGCCGCTATGCGAACCGCATCGCGCTGGGCGAGCTCGCGATCGACGGCGAGACCTTCGCGCTCTCGCGCAACAACGGAACGAACTGCCTGCACGGCGGCACGCATGGCTGGGGCACGCGGCTGTGGGAGATCGAGTCGCTGCGCGAGCACGACGACGCGCTCGGCGGCCCGGCCGCGACGCTGCGCTACGCCAGCGCCGACGGCGAGGAAGGCTTCCCGGGCCGCGTGCAGGCGCGCGTGACCTACTCGCTGGGCGCCGACCGCAGCTGGCGCATCGACTACGAGGCCACCACCGACCGCGCCACCGTCGTCAACCTGAGCCACCACGACTACTTCAACCTTTCCGGCCACGGCACGGCGCTGGACCACGTGCTGACGCTGCCGGCCGGCCGCTACAACCCGGTCGACGGCAAGCTCATCCCGATGGGCATCGCCGAGGTCGACGACACGCCGTTCGACTTCCGCGCGCCGACGACGATCCGCGCGCGGATGGACGACGGCCACCCCCAGCTGGCCGCCGGCGGCGGCTACGACCACAACTGGATCCTGGACGACGCGCGCATCGGCACGCTGCGCCTCGCGGCACGCCTGGAAGACCCCGCTTCGGGCCGCGCGATGGAGCTGCACACCACCGAGCCGGCGCTGCAGTTCTACTCGGGCAACTTCCTCGATGGCAGCCTGGCCGGCCACGGCGGCGAGGTGCTGCAGCGCGGCGCCGCGGTGTGCCTGGAGCCCCAGCACAGCCCCGATTCGCCGCACCACGCGCAGTGGCCCTCGACCGTGCTGCGCCCCGGCCAGGCCTACCGGAGCTGCTCGGTCTATCGCTTCTTCGCGCGCTGAAGGCGGCGATCGAGGGTTTTCACTGCCGCGAC
>DATCRO010000629.1:0-3416 GCA_036569025.1 Burkholderiaceae bacterium | reverse complement strand
GTATTAAACTATTCATACCTCAAGCAATTGGCGCCGGGCAGTCGCCGGCGCCAGCGCTCTCCAGGATAGACGAGGACTTCAATGCGCATCGTCTGCATCGGCGGCGGCCCCGCCGGCCTCACCTTTGCCCTGCTGATGAAGAAGCTCGACCCGGGGCACGACATCACCGTGGTCGAGCGCAACCGCCCCTACGACACCTTCGGATGGGGCGTGGTGTTCTCCGACGCCACGATGGCGCACCTGCGCCGCTGGGACGAGGAGACGGCCGGCGCCATCGAGGCCGCGTTCGCGCACTGGGACGACATCGCGCTGGAGTTCAAGGGCCGCGTGATCCGCTCGGGCGGCCACGGCTTCGTGGGCATCGGCCGCAAGCGCCTGCTCAACATCCTGCAGGCGCGCTGCGAGTCCCTGGGCGTGACGCTGGAGTTCGACCGCGAGGTGCGCTCCGACACCGAATTCCCCGACGCCGACCTCGTGGTCGCCAGCGACGGCATCAACTCGGTGGTGCGCCAGAAGTACGCGGACGTCTTCAAGCCCGACATCGTCACGCGGCCCAACCGCTTCATCTGGCTGGGCACCAGGAAGCTCTACGACGCGTTCACGTTCGTCTTCGAGCGCACCGAGCACGGCTGGTTCCAGGCGCACGTCTACAAGTTCGATGCGCAGACGTCGACCTTCATCGTCGAATGCCCCGAGCACGTGTGGCTCGCGCACGGCCTGGACAAGCTCGACGCCGACGCGTCCGTCGCCTTCTGCGAGCAGGTCTTCGCGCGCCACCTGCAGGGTGCCAAGCTCATGACCAACGCGCGCCACCTGCGCGGCTCGGCGTGGCTGAACTTCCAGCGCATCAAGTGCGAGCAGTGGTGGGTCGGCGCCGACCGCCGCGAGGCCGGCTCCGGCCACGCGCCGCTGGTGTTGATGGGCGACGCCGTGCACACCGCGCACTTCGCGATCGGCTCGGGCACCAAGCTCGCGCTGGAAGATGCGATCGAGCTCGCCAATCAATTCAGGCAGGCCGCCGGGGCTGCGGGCGAGGTGTCGGCGTCGGACCTGCCTGCCCTGCTCGATCGCTACCAGGCCCTGCGCGCCGTCGAGGTCCTGCGGCTGCAGAACGCGGCGTGGAACGCGATGGAGTGGTTCGAGGTCTGCGGCGCGCGCTATTGCGACCCGCTGGAGCCCGAGCAGTTCATGTACTCGCTGCTCACGCGCAGCCAGCGCATCAGCCACGAGAACCTGCGGCTGCGCGACGCCGGCTGGCTCGAAGGCTACGAGCGCTGGTTCGCGCAGCGCGGCACGAGCGAGGTGCGCGTGCAGGAGCCCGTGCCGCCGATGTTCACGCCGTTCACGGTGCGCTCGATCACGCTGAAGAACCGCGTGGTCGTCTCGCCGATGGCGCAGTACTCGGCGATCGACGGCACCGTCGGCGACTACCACCTCGTGCACCTGGGCGCCCGCGCGATGGGCGGCGCCGCGCTGGTGATGGCCGAGATGACCTGCACCAGCGCCGACGGCCGCATCACCAAGGGCTGCCCCGGCCTGTACACCGATGCGCAAGGGCAGGCCTGGGCGCGCATCGTCGACTGGGTGCACACGCACACCGACGCGCACATCGGCATGCAGCTGGGCCACGCCGGTGCCAAGGGCGCGACGAACCTCGGCTGGGAAGGCATCGACCAGCCGCTGGACTCGGGCGGCTGGCCGCTGGTGTCGGCCTCGGCGCAGCAGTACCTGCCGGGCGTGAGCGACTGGTCGCGCGCCATGACCCGCGCCGACATGGATCGCGTGCTGCATGATTTCGTCGCCTGCACGCGCCGGGCGGCCGACGCCGGCTTCGACTGGCTGGAGCTGCACTGCGCGCACGGCTACCTGCTGTCGTCGTTCATCTCGCCGCTGACGAACCATCGCGAGGACGCGTACGGCGGCACGCTGGCGAACCGGCTGCGTTATCCGCTCGAAGTCTTCGCGGCGGTGCGCGCCGCGTGGCCGGCGCACCTGCCGATGTCGGTGCGCATCTCGTCGCACGACTGGGTCGAGGGCGGCATCACGCCGGCCGACGCGGTGCAGGTCGCGCGCGCCTTCAAGGAGGCCGGCGCCGACCTGATCGACTGCTCGTCCGGCCAGGTCAGCAAGCAGGAAAAGCCGGTCTACGGCCGCATGTTCCAGACGCCGTTCGCGGACCGCATCCGCAACGAGGCGGGCATCGCGACGATCGCGGTGGGGGCCATCAGCGAGGCCGACCACGTCAACAGCATCATCGCCGCCGGCCGGGCCGACCTGTGCGCCGTGGCGCGGCCGCATCTCGCGAACCCGGCGTGGACGCTGACCGAGGCTGCGCGCATCGGCTACAGGAACGTGAACTGGCCGCCGCCGTACCGCGCGGCCAAGCCGCAGCTGGAGGCGATCTTCCAGCGCCAGCACGCGCAGGGGCAGTCATGAGCACCGCGCGCCCCCCGGCAGGCGCTCCCTCCTGCGCCCGTCACACCGCTGCCGCCGGGCGGAGGGTGACCCCATGACCGGCGACATCCGCAGCGGCGAGATGAGCGAGGCCGCCACGGCGATCGGCGCGATCGAGCTGCCCACCGGCACCACCGAGCTGGCGACGGCGGCAGCCGCCGAGGCCCTGCCGCTCGCGCTCAAGCCGACGCCGCGCCGCGTGCTGGTGACGGGCGCCACGCGCGGCATCGGCGCGGCCATCACGCGCGCGCTCGCGGGCGCGGGCTGGCACGTGACGCTCGCGGGCCGCGCGCGCGCCGCGCTCGAGGAGGTGCGCGTGACCTTGCCGATCGCCGAAGGCGTCGCGCACGACTGCGTCGAGCTGGACGTGACCGACGCCGCGAGCGTCGCGCGCGCGTTCGCGGAGGTGCATGCCAAGGGCGGCGCGCTGCAGGCGCTGGTCAACAACGCCGGCGCGGTCGAGACGGGCCCGATGAAGAGCCTCGAACTCGCGAGCTGGGAACGCATGCTGGCCGTCAACCTCACGGGCGCGTTCCTGTGCACGCAGGCCGCGCTGCCGCCGATGATCGCGGCGCGCGCCGGGCGCATCGTCAACATCGCGAGCACGGCGGGGCAGAAGGGCTATGCGTACTGCACGGCGTATGCGGCGGCCAAGCACGGCGTGCTGGGCATGACGCGCTCGCTGGCACTGGAGGTCGCGGCGCAGGGGCTGTCGGTCAACGCGGTGTGCCAGGGCTACACCGACACGGCGATCGTGCGCGACGGCGTGGCCAGGATCGTCGCCGCCACGGGGCGCAGCGAGGCCGACGCGATGGCGACGTTCTCGCAGTCGAGCCCGCTCAAGCGCCTCGTCGAGCCCGACGAGGTCGCCGCGACCGTGCTGTGGCTGTGCACCGATGCGCCGGCGGCGTTCACCGGGCAGGCGATGTCGGTCAGCGGTGGGGAGGTGATGAATTGAGCTC
>DATCRO010000628.1:0-3499 GCA_036569025.1 Burkholderiaceae bacterium | reverse complement strand
GGTCTGGCCTCTCCTCGGAATCGCGCCGGGATGCAGACGACAGCCGTCCGGCCGAGCGCGATTCAGAGGCGAAGGCCTGACCCCGAACGCGTGCCGATGCGGCGCCCCGGCGTGCGATCGGGGTCAGGCCCCGGCCTTCATCCGCGAAGAAGCGACGTGGCGCAAGCCAAGGTCGCCCCGCGGATGAAGGAGGGGCCAGCCCCCCTCCGGCTCGCGGCGCGCGGGGCTCAATCCGCGACGTGGAACGCCGCCATCAGCTCCTGCAACCGCGCCGCCTGGTACTTCAGGCTCTCGGCGGCGGACGCGCTCTCCTCCACCAGCGCCGCGTTCTGCTGCGTCACCTGGTCGAGTTGCTGGACGGCGCTGCCGACCTGGCCGATGCCCTGGGACTGGTCCAGGCTCACCTCGCTGATCTCGCCGACCAGCGCCTTGGCCTTGGCCACCTGGTCGACGATGGTGTCCATCGCGCGGCCGGCGTCGGCGACGCGCGACGCGCCGCTCTCGACGTTCTCGACGCTGGTGGCGATCAGCGACTTGATCTCGCGCGCGGCCTCTGCCGAGCGCTGCGCCAGCGAGCGCACCTCGCCGGCCACCACCGCGAAGCCGCGCCCCTGCTCGCCCGCGCGCGCCGCCTCGACGGCCGCGTTCAGCGCGAGGATGTTGGTCTGGAACGCGATGCCGTCGACGACGCCCACGATGTCGGCGATGCGGCGCGAGCTGTCGGTGATCTGCTCCATCGTGCGCACGACGTCGCGCACCACCTCGCCGCCGTGCGCGGCGCTGTCGGCGGCGCCGGCGACGATGCCCGACGCGGTCACCGCGTTGTCGGCGTTGCGGCGCACCGTCTCGGTCAGCTGCTCCATCGACGCGGCGGTCTGCTGCAGGTTGCTCGCCTGCTCCTCGGTGCGCTGGCTCAGGTCGAGGTTGCCCACCGCGATCTGCGACGAGCCGGTGGCGATCGATTCGCTGCTCGCGCGCACCTGGCGCACCAGCTCCGACAGCGACCCCACGAAGCGGTTGAACGCGGACGCGAGCTGGCCGATCTCGTCGTTCGATTCCACCGTCATCCGGCGCGTCAGGTCGCCGCGGCCGTCGGCGATCTCGGCCAGCAGGTCGGCCGCGCGGCGCACGGGACGCGCGATGGCGCGGCTCACGACGACGATCACCAGCAGCGCGACGAGCCCGCCGGCGACGGCGGCCACCAGCGTGGCCACGCGGATCGCGCGGTTGACGGGGCCCATCAGCTCGGCCTCGGGCACGCGCGCCAGCACGTAGGCGTCGAGCTCGGGGATGTACGAGGACGCCACGAGGTCGCCGCCGGCATGGGCGAGCGTGAACGGACTTTGCACGAGCAGGCTCCTGGCGACGGCGTCGTCCAGGCCCGGCAGGTCCTTCAGGAAATGCTTGCCGTCGACGAGCGACGGGTCGGCGTGCATCATCAACGCGCCGTTGGAGCGCACGAGGAACGCGGTGCCCGTCTGCGCGATGTGGACGTCGCCGATGGACTTGGCCAGGCCGTCGATGGACAGGCCCAGGCCCGCGACCCCCAGCTTGCCGTCGGCCGTGGACGTGCGCACGTTGATGAACAGCATGTACGGCGCCGACGGGTTGTCGCGATCGATGTCCAGGCGGTACGGCTTGCCGCCGGACAGGAAGTCGGTGAACCACGTGTCCTGCGGACCGATCTGGCGCGTGAGTCCGCCGTCGGTGTAGTACTTGCCCGTCTCCTTCGAGACCCAGAACACGGTCGCCGCCTTCTCCTGCGCCTTGAGCTGCTTCGCATAGGCCTGCCAGCCGGCGGCGCCGTCATCGGGCAGCCCCTGCTGCTCCCACGCCTGCAGGTAGCTGTTGCCCGCCACGCCGCGCGCGGCGGTCAGCGGCCCGGTCACTTGCCGCAGCACCTCCTCGCGCACCGCGCGCACGGCAGTGGGCAGTTCCTCGCCGACGGCGCGGTCGCGCACGGCGTCGCCGATGAGGCGCGCGCCGAGGCCGCCCGAGATCAGGAGGAACACGACCAGGCAGAAGCCCATGCTGAGGATGAGCTTGCGCTGGATGGAGAGCTGGCGGAAGGTGTTCATTGCGTGATCCACATGAGGGTCCCTTGTCGGTATCGGCAACTCGCCGCAAGGCTTTGAGGGAAAAGTTCTCGCCGCGGCCGCCTCGACATCGCTTGCGCGCGATGCCGGCATGCCGGCGGATCCCGGCGCGATCCCGCGTCGGGCCTGGACGGTCCGGCGGCCTGGCGCCATGGGGCGGCGACGCCGAATTTGCACCTACGTACCTACATTTTTTCGAATTGATGTCGCGACATCGGCCCGCTGCCGCCAGTCCCGATGGACACTTGAGGTTGAGCTGTCACAGTGTGCTGGAACCCGTTCCACCTCCGCCCGATGCGTCCTGATCCGACCTCCCCCGACCACCCCGGCCGCCGCAGCGCGCTGCGTACCGCCGCCGGCGCCGGCATGGCCGCCGCGCTGCCCGGCCTGCTGCTGCCGTCGCGCGCGCAGGCGTCCTCCGATCCGCTCGTCGTCGGCGGCCTGGCCGTCACCTGCAACCTCACGCTGCCCATCGCCTGCACGTCGCGCAGCGCGCTCAACCAGAAGTCGGGCTCCAGCGCGCTTGCCTACGAGTACAGCCGCTACAACGGCTGGCCCGAGGTCAAGGAATCGCTGATGTCCGGCCGCATCCAGGCCGCGTACATGCTGGCGCCGCTGGTCATGGATCTTGCCGACAAGCGCGTCCCGGTCAAGATCGTGTCGCTGGGCCACCGCTCCGGCGCAGTCATCATGGTGCGCACCGACTCGCCGTACCAGAAGTTTCGCGACCTCACCGGCAAACGCATCGCCGTGCCCAGCCGCTTCGCGGTGGATTTCCTGTTCCTGCGCAAGATGCTGGCCAAGGAAGGCATGTCGCCCAAGGACATCGTGCTGGTGGAGATGGCGCCCGCCGACATGCCCGCCGCGCTCTACGCCAAGGCCGTCGATGCGTACTGCACGGGCGAGCCCTTCGGCGCCTCCGCGCAGCGCGCGGGTTACGCACGCGTGCTGCGCATGACGCGCGACGAGTGGCGCAACTACATCTGCTGCGTGCTCACCGTGCGGGAGGAACTCATCCGCGAAAACCGGCCCCTGGTGCAGGATCTCGTGAACATGGTCGCGGGCGCCGGACTCTGGCTCGACCAGACACCGGTCAACCGCGAGAAGGCGGTGCAGATCGCCGCCGGCCGCAAGTTCTTCAACCAGGACCCGAAGATCCTCGAGTTCTGCATCACGAACTCGAGGATCTTGGGATCCTGGTTGAAGAACTTGCGGCCGGCGGCGATCTGCACGGCCTTCTCGCGATTGGCCGGCGCCTGGTCGAGCCAGAGGCCCGCGCCCGCGACCATGTTCACGAGGTCCTGCACCAGCGGCCGGTTCTCGCGGATCAGCTCCTCGCGCACGGTGAGCACGCAGCAGATGTAGTTGCGCCACTCGTCGCGCGTCATGCGCAGCACGCGCGC
>DATCRO010000627.1:0-2378 GCA_036569025.1 Burkholderiaceae bacterium | reverse complement strand
GCATCGCGCACCGACAGCCCGTTGGCGCGGACCTCGACGGTCACCACCGCGTCGCGGGGCGAATGCTGGATCGCGTTCTCGATCAGGTTCTTCAGCAGCACGAACAACGCGCCGCGGTCGGCGCGGCACGGCGCGAGCGCGTCCGCCACGCGCAGGTCGATGTGCACGCCGGCGCGCTGCGCGAGGCGCTGCAGGAAGTCGACCGCCTCGCGGGCCACGGCGCCCAGGTCCAGCTCGCTCATCCTGAAGTTGTGCGACTCGCTGACCTCGGCCAGGTGCAGCAGCTGGTGCACCTGGCGCGCCATGCGGTCGATGTCGCCCAGCAGCAGCTCGCGATCCTCGGACGCGCTCAGCTCCACCTGGCCGCGGATCAACGCCAGCGGCGTCTTGAGCTCGTGCGCGGCCGCGGCGAGGAACTCCTGCTGCACGCGGTAGCCCTGCTGCAGGCGGTCGAGCGCCTCGTTGAACGCGCGGATCAGCGGCTGCAGCTCGCGCGGCATCGCGGCTTCCGACAGGCGTGTCTCCAGGCTGCGCGGCGAGATGCGGGAGGCCGCGTCCGACGCGCGCCGCAGCGGCAGCAGCAGGTGGTGCAGCATCGCCTGCACGCCGCCGGCGAACAGCAGCAGCGCGATCGCCGCGATCACCAGCGCGTTCTGCAGGATGGGCCCCACCATCGCGCCGCTGAACAGCTTGCCCGCGCGGTCGCTGATGGCCACCTGGATCCAGTACGGCCGGTCGCCGCGCGACTGCGCCTGCGTGACGACGTGCATGGTCAGCCCGTCGGCGACGATGTCGAAGCGTTCGCGCCCGGCGTCGAAGGCGGCGCCCGCGGGCGCCAGCGGGGGGGCGCCGGCATCGGAGGACAGCAGCGCCACGCCGCGCCCGTCGACCACGCGGAACTTCCAGTCGTGCGCCGCCGTCCCGTACACCCAGGAGGTATCCGGCGGCTCGTTCAGCGCGACGGGGACGCCCTTCGCGTCGAACGCCAGGTGCGACTCGATCCAGTCCGCCTGCGCGCCCAGCGCGTGGGTCACGCCGATCGTGGGGTGCCAGCGGAACGCCGTCTCCAGGCCGAGGGCGGCCAGCAGGATGCTCAGGAGCGAGGCGAGGATGAAGGTGGCCAGCAGCCGCTTGCCCAGGCTCTCGCCCTGGTGGTGGCGGCGGTAGTGCACCAGGTGCCAGGCGGCGCGGCGGCGCCAGCGCTGCTCGCGCCGCTCGGCATGTGCGTCGGCAGCGCGGTCCGGACTGGTGGTGCCGGCGTCCCAGTGGCGCCAGTCGCTGTCGCGCCAGGGGCGGCGCGCGCCGCGCGGTTCATTGCGCATCGGAACGCAGCGCGTAGCCGTGGCCGCGCACGTTGACGACCTGCAGCGTCGAATCGATCGCCAGCAGCTTCTTGCGCAGCCGGTGCAGCGCGACGTCGAGCGCGTTGGGCGTGACGGCCTCGGTCAGGCCCCAGGCCGCGGCCTCGAGCGCGCCGCGGCGCACGACCATGCCCTCGGCCTTGACCAGGCACAGCATGATCTGCAGCTCGGCCGACGGCAGCGTGACGGTCTCCTCGCCGCAGCTCATCGTGCCCTGGTCGGGCGCCAGGCGGATGTCGCCGTGCGACGGCGTCAGGCTCTGCATCGCGGCGGGCCGGCGCAGCAGTGCGCGTACGCGGGCCGCGAGCTCCTCCATCGAGAACGGCTTGGCGAGGTAGTCGTCCGCGCCGGCCTCCAGGCCCTCGACGCGGTCGTGCACCGCGTCGCGCGCGGTCAGCATCAGGCAGGGCGTGACGTTGCCGTCCTCGCGCATGCGGCGCACCAGCGACAGGCCGTCGCCGTCGGGCAGGCCGCGGTCGACCACCACGGCGCCGTACGGCGTCTCGGCGATCGCGTGGCGCGCGCTGGCGATGCGGTCGAACACGTCGACCTCGATGCCGGCCCCGGCCAGCGCCTTGCGCACCAGCGTGGCCAGGCGTTCGTGGTCTTCGACGAGGGCGATGCGGTTCATGGATCCAATCAATCGAGTGCGACCTTGCCTGGCGCCCAGTAGGCCTTCGCGAGCACCTGCGACGGCTTCGCGCCCGCCGCCTTGAGCACGCGCTGCAGCCGCTGGATCGTCAGCGACCGGCCGCTGAGCACGTACTGGCGGAACGAGTCGGCGCCCGCGTAGCGCTGCAGCGCCGCCTCCACCTGCGCCAGGTGCGTGCCGTCGGGCCGGCGCTCCACCAGCCACGCATGCTGCAGCATGCCACGGCCCATCGCGTCGAGCACGCCGCGCACCTCGGCCGCGTCCGACACCTCGAAGATGAAGTGCGTGTCGAGCCCGCCCAGCGGCGTGCCGCACAGCGCGAGCGCGAGGCCCAGCGAGGTCTCGTCGCCGACGAACACCGTGGA
>DATCRO010000626.1:0-10569 GCA_036569025.1 Burkholderiaceae bacterium | reverse complement strand
CTCGATCGGCAGGTTCGTCTCCACCAGCGACGGCTGCAGGATCACCAGCGGCCGGCCATCGCGCGCCGGACGGAACGGGAACGCGACCGCGAGCCGCACCGGCTGCGGCCCGTAGCTCGCGCCCATGACGATCACCGCGTCGACCTTGCGGCCGGCGTGCTCGGCGTAGCCCGGGTAGCTGGCGACCCGCCAGGCCTCGTCGTCCGGGTTGTCCTCCAGCAGGTGGAAGCAATGCGCGACGGCCTGCCTCAGGTCGCCGCGTTCCAGGGGCCGCAGGCTCGTCGGCGCCTTGCCGTTGACCAGCGCGGGCCACACGCCCTGCCCGGAGGCGGCCATCATCATGTTCCACGAGCCCAGCCGCCCCACCGCGAACATCGTGGTGAACCAGACGGGCGGCGCGTCGCGTCCGAGTTGCGCGAGAACGCTGGCGACGTAGTTCGCCGGCGCCACCGCCTCCCCCTCGCCGAACAACCGGGTCTCCAGCCACTCGAGCGGCCGGAACAGGGCGGCGTTCGCCGGCGCGTCGACGACCAGGCGGTTGACGGGCGAGTCCTCGAGCGCGACGCCCGGCGGCAAGGCGCGGCGCGCCGATTCGAGGTCATGCCATTGCAGCTGCGCATGCGAGACGCGCTGCGCGTACTCGATCAGGTAGAAGACCACGAGCGACTCGAAATTGCGTCCGGCCTCGGTCTCGAGCTGCGCGCGCGTCGGCCTGGCGCGATCGCGGATCTGCGACAGCAGCGCATCCAGGCGCTTGAGGCTGTCGGGCGTGTAGTCCAGCTTGGCCTGCTGCAGCGCCTTGCCATAGGTCCAGCCGCCCTCGGGCTCGGCGCCGGCGGCGTAGGTCTCCAGGAATGTCGAGGCGAGTTCGTTCATGCGCGCCACTTTAACGTGGCATCCGCGCCGGGCCACGCCCCCCCTTTCGCCGCGGCGCGTCCCGTCCTATAGTCGCCCTCCTGCGTTGGAATCGGTTCCAGGCAGGAACCACGACAAGGGAGACGCGATGCCCTTCCCCACCCTGCCGCGCCCGCACCGGCCGGCTGCCGCGCTGCTCGCCGGCGTCCTGGCGCTCGCCCCGGCCGCCCATGGCACGGACGCATCGCCCGCCTTCGCACCGCAAGCCCGCCAGGAGGCACAGATCCGCGACATCGTCGCGCACATGACGCTGGCGCAGAAGGTGGGCCAGATGACGCAGGCCGAGATCCGCGCGATCACGCCCGACGAGGTGCGGCAGTTCTACGTGGGTTCCGTGCTGGACGGCGGCGGCTCCTGGCCCGACCACGACAAGCACGCGTCGTTCGAGGACTGGCGCAAGCTCGCCGACGCGCTGTGGGACGCCTCCATGCACACCGACATGGCGGTCAAGGTGCCGGTGATCTGGGGCACCGACGCCGTGCACGGCCACAACAACGTGGTCGGCATGACGCTGTTCCCGCACAACATCGGGCTCGGCGCGGCCAACGACCCGGCGCTGGTCGAGCGCATCGGCGAAGCCGTCGCGCGGCAGGTACGCCTGACCGGCGTCGACTGGACCTTCGCGCCCACCGTGGCCGTGCCGCGCGACGACCGCTGGGGCCGCACGTACGAAGGCTTCTCGGAGGATCCGGCCATCGTCGCCGCCTACGCCGGCCGCTACGTCACCGGCCTGCAGGGCCGCTTCGACCCGGCCGGACGGCCCACCATCGTGGCCACCGCCAAGCACTTCATCGGCGACGGCGGCACCGACCTGGGGATCGACCAGGGCGAGAACAAGGCCGGCTTCGCCGACCTCATGCGCATCCACGGTGCCGGCTACGTCCCGGCGATCCGCGCCGGCGTGCAGACCGTGATGGCGTCGTTCAACAGCTGGACCTACACGGGCGCCGACGACACCGGCCGCGCCCTGGCGTTCGACAACGTGAAGGCCCTCGGCAACCGCTACCTGCTCACCGACCTGCTCAAGGGGCGCTGGGGCTTCGACGGCTTCGTCGTCACCGACTGGGACGCCATCGGCCAGGTGACCTGGGTCGACGCCGCGGGCAAGACGCATGCGTGCACCACGTCCTCGTGCCCGGCGGCCATCGATGCGGGCGCAGACATGGTGATGGTGCCGTTCGAGTGGAAGGCCTTCATCGCGAACACGATCGCCTCGGTGCAGGCCGGCGAGATCCCCATGGCGCGCATCGACGACGCCGTCACCCGCATCCTGCGCGTGAAGATGCGCGCGGGCCTGTTCCGCGTCGTGGACGGCGCGAGCGTGTCGACCGCGCCCTCGCAGCGCCCGGGCGCGCGGGACGCGGCGGCCGCGCAGCCGCGCGCGCTCGCGCGCCAGGCCGTGCGCGAGTCGCTGGTGCTGCTCAAGAACGACCGCCGCACGCTGCCGCTGGCGCGCACCGGCCGCGTGCTGGTCGTGGGCCGCAGCGCCGACTCGCTGGCGGACCAGTCCGGCGGCTGGTCGGTCACCTGGCAGGGCACGGGCAACACGAATGCCGACTACCCGGCGGGCGAGTCGGTCCTCGCGGCCGTGCGCGCGACGGTGGGCGCCGGCAACGTGGTCCATTCAGCGGACGCGAAGGACGTCGACGTGAAGGGATTCAAGGCGGTCATCGCGGTGATCGGCGAGACGCCGTATGCCGAGGGCGTCGGCGACATCCGCCGCTCGAGCACGCTGGAACACGCGCGCCGCCATCCCGAGGACCTGGCCGTGCTGGAGCGCGTGAGCGGCCACGGCGTGCCCGTCGTCACCGTGCTGTTCAGCGGCCGGCCATTGTGGGTCAATCGCGAGATCGACCGCAGCGACGCCTTCGTCGCCGCGTGGCTGCCTGGCACCGAGGGGCAAGGCATCACGGACGTCCTGTTCCGCCATGCCGACGGCGGCGTCACCGACTTCCGCGGCCGGCTGTCGTATTCCTGGCCGCGCGACGCCTGCCAGGCCACGGTCAACAAGGGCGACGCGAACTACCACCCGCTGTTCGCCCATGGATACGGCCTGACCTATGCGAAGCCGCACGCCGCGCTCGGCAAGCTCGACGAGTCGGCCCAGCCGCAACGCTGCGGCGCAGCGCCGTCCAGGGCGGTCGAGGACCTGGTGATCTTCGATCGCGTCGAAGGCCCGATGGGCAAGCTGGGCATCGGCTCGCCGGCCAACTGGATCGTGCCGCTCGGCGACGACCCCGACGCCGTCGTCGCCACGAAGGACGGCGCCGTCAAGGCCGAGCCCGCGCAGGTCAACGTGCAGCAGGACGCGCGCCGCATCACGTTCGCGGGCCATGGCCAGTTCTGGACCTACGCCGGATCCGGCCACGACCTGAGCGGCTGGCAGGGCGCCAACGGCGCGGTGGCCTTCGATCTCGTCGTCGACCATCCGCCCGAGGGCGACGTGAACGTGCGGGTCGAGTGCGGCTTTCCCTGCGGCGGGTCGATCGACGTGACGGCGGCCGTGCGCGCGCTGCCGCTGCACACCAGGGCCACGCTGAAGATCCCGCTGCAGTGCTTCGTCCAGCAGGGCCTGGACCTGTCGGGCGTCGACCTGCCGTTCGCCATCGACACCGACCGCCCCTTCGTCGCGAGCTTGGCCAACATCCGCTGGCAGGTGGGCGGCGGCGTCGATCCCGATGCATTGCCGTGCACGCCGGCGAAGAAGAAACCGTAGGTCGGGTTAGCCGCGGGCGTAACCCGCCGTTCGCTGGCATCGCGACGCGCGTTCCTGCCCGTGCCATGGCACGCCGACATGGCGGGCCACGCCTGCGGCCAGCTCGCCCTACCCCGCCGTCTTGAACGCCATCACCGCCTGGTTGCGCAGCGTGCGCAGCAGGCTCAGCTCGCGCTCGCCCAGCACGATGCCGCCGGCGCTCGCGCAGTCGGCGTAGATCAGCGCGAAGGGCGCGCTCTTCATCGTCATCGGCAGCAGGACGAAGCTGCGCGCGTCGGCCTCGCGTTGCAGCCAGGTCGGCAGGCGCGTGCGAACGTTCTCGGCGGAGGCGTCGGAGATCAGCGTGTCGGCCGCCTTCTTGCAGGCCACCGACAGCAGGTCGACCGGCCCGTTCGGGTTGACGTCGACGCGGAACTTGGCCGACAGCGCCGGCGCGGGACCGCCCAGGCCGACGCGGCCCGTGATGACGCCGGTCTTGGGATCGCGCAGGCCGAAGACGACGCAGCGAAAGCCGAGCGCGCCGTGCATGGTCTGCAGGATCGTGCGCAGCACCTCGTTCAACTTGAAGCTGTCGCCGGCCAGCGCGCTCGTCACGCTGGAGATGCCGTTCTCGAGCGCCAGCATGCGGGCCGGGGAATCGGGCGCGATGTTCGTGGTGACGGTGGCCGGCGCCGGGGCGGGCCCGGGCGCAGCGGCGCCCGGGCGCTGGCCGGGCGGCGTCACGATCGTCTTGTCGTCCGGCGTGCTCGCGGGCCCGACGTTGGTCACGATCGTGGCGGGGTTGACGTTGCCGGTGGGCACCTCGAGGTCGGCCGGCATCAGGCGGCGCGCCCTGGAATCGGCCTTCAGGTCGATGCCCAGGCCCGCGGCCATCGACTGCAGGTGCGACTGCGCGCCGCGCACCGCGCTCTCGAACTGGTCCTTGGGCAGGTTCAGGGCGCGTGCGTAGCGGTCGCCGATCGCCGAGATCTTGCTGGCCGCATGCTCGCCCGGCGTCTGCATGAGCGCCTGCGCGATCTCCGACGAGGCCTGCACGCACCAGCGCAGGCGGTCGGCCGCGTTGTCGACGGGACGTGCCGGCGCCTCGCCCTGGGGGCGCGAGATGGCGCGCCGCAGGGTGTCGGGCAGGCCCCACACCTTGGTCACGCCCACGCCCAGTTGCTCGTACGACAGGCCCAGCACCTCGCCGACGGCGCGGTCCTCGATCGCCTGCGACCATTCGCCGCGCTGCCACGAGGGTTCGACGCGGCGCCGGATCAGCGCCGCCTCCTCGGGGAAGTAGAACTCGGTGAGCATGCGCCCGAGCTGCGCCATCATGCCGGCCAGGAACGGCTCGTCGTGCGCCTTGGCGGTGGGCGTGAGCTCGTCGCACAGCGTGCCGGCCATCATCGCCTGCAGGAACTGCTCCTTGAGCCGGCCGACGTGCGCCTTGTCCTGCATGTGCTCCAGCAGCACCAGCGACAACGCCATCGAGCGGATCCCGGCCAGTCCGACCAGGGAGACCGCACGGGGTACCGACGCGATCGAGCCGGCACCCGCGTTGCGGAAGTGCACGGTGTTGACCATGCGCAGCAGCTTGTTGGTGAGCGCCACGTCGCGCACGATCTCGTCGGTGACGCCGGCGATGCTCGCGTTCTCCGACTGCGTCACGCGCTGGATGCGCACGACGGCGTCCGACAGCGCGGGGAAATCGCTCTTGTGGCGCATGCGCCGCAGCAGGAACTCCAGCGTCGCGCGGTCGCCGCCGTCGGCGCCCACGGGCGCGGGGTCGAGCCATTCGTGCAGCGCGTTGCGGAACGCGGCGGCCGATTCGGGCCGGCGGGCCGGGTCGCGCGAGACGGCGCGCATGACGAGCGTGCGCAGCGCGTCGTCGGTGGCGTCCTTGCCCGACTTGGCGTCCACCATCTCGGGCGGCCAGGCGATGTCCTCGTCGCGCGTGCGCTCGAGCATGCGGTATGGGTCGCGTTCGACCAGCAGCGGGCGGCCGCAGATCATCTGGCCCAGCATCATGCCGGCCGCGAACACGTCCATCAGCGGATGCGGCTTGGCGCCGGCGATCGCCTCGGGCGAGATGTAGCCCGGCGTGCCGGCGATGCGGCCGTCGTGCGCGTCGGCCACGCGCGCGGCGATGCCGAAGTCCATCACGCGCGGGCGGCCCTGCGCGTCCAGCAGGATGTTGGACGGCTTGAGGTCCCGGTGCACGATGCCCTGCGCATGCGCGGTGGCGATCGCGTCCAGCACGTCGCGCATCAGCGTGGCGGCCTCGCGTTCGGGCAGCTTGCCGCGCTTCTTGAGCAGGTCGGTCAGCGTCGGGCCCTTGACGAACTCGAACACCATGAACGACACGGCGCCGTCCTGGTCGGCCTCGAACACCGGCACCACATTCGGATGCGCGAGCCGGCTGACCGCGCGCGCCTCGTCCAGCCACTGTGCCACCGATGCGGCGTCGGCGTCGGGATTGATCACCTTGACGGCGACCTCGCGCTGCAGCCGCGGGTCGTAGCCCAGCCACACGGTGGCCTGCGCGCCGCGGCCGAGCTCGCCCTTGAGCTCGAAGCGGCCGACGCGGCGGCCGCCTTGGCGCGCCGACTGCGGCACGGCGCTCATCGCGCGCCTCCGCGCGCGACGCGCGCGGGCGCGGACGCCGGGTGCAAGGCGTGGGTCACGCGTCCGCCCGATCCGGCCTGGCGGCCGCCGGGGGTTGGAGCGCGTCCTGGATGTCCTTGAGCGTGATGTTCAGCGCGCGGCCGTAGCGCTGGGCGACGCGCTGGATCGCGGCGGCCGACTGGCGCGCGGGCAGCGCCACGGCGTCGAGCACGTCGTTGGCGCAGCTGGCCACCAGCCGCAGCATGTCGACGTCGGACGTGGGCGTGTGGATCGGCCCGGTGGGCGGCGCGCGGCGCACCATGTGCTGCACGCCGACGTCCAGGCCCCAGTGGTGCATCACGGCGGATCCGAGGGCGTCGATGTCGATGCCCAGCACGGCGAAGGACGCGCCCTCGCCGGTCATGCCCTGTTCGTCGGGCTCGCCTTCCTTCTGCGCGGCCACCGGCTGCATCAGGCGGCGGATCTGCGCGGCCTCGTCCGGGAAGTGGTACTGCACGACGAGCCAGCCGAGGTTCTGCAGCGCGGTGATGAGGTACACCACCTCCTGGTCGTAGCCGGCCGGCTGCAGCTCGCGCGCGATGTTGCCGGCGCGCTTGACACGCAGGATCAGCGCGGTGAGCGCGTTGGCCGCCTCGTCGTTGAGCGGGCCGGGCCACGGGCGCAGCGACAGCGCCGCCTGGCGCACGCCGTCCAGGCCCACCATCGCGATCGCGCGGTGGATCGCCAGCACGGCGCCGCTGCCGCTGTGGCCGGCCTGCGACTGCGCGAAGTTGACCATGCGCACCAGCTCGAACGACAGCGCGAAGTCCTGCAGGACGACGCCGGACAGCTCGTGCGTGTGGCCCGATTCCAGCAGCGCCAGGCGCGCGGCGCGGTCGGCGCCGCCGGGCATCGCGGGCAGCAGGCCGACCGAGCGCATGCGCCCGAGCAGCAGCGTGATCGGGCCGGCGTCCTGGTCGGCGGTGGCCTGCAGCCAGCCTTCCAGCGCGCGCTCGAAGGTACGGGCGCTGCGGTAGCGCTGGCGCTCCTGGCGGTCGGTGGCGCGGTTGACGATGGCGCGCAGCGGCTCGGGGATCGGTTGGGGCACCGTCCACGGCAGGCGCACCATCTCGTGGCCGAACGGCGGCAGGCGGCCGACGACGCGCGCGACGTCGGGCTCGTCCAGCGGCGCGTTGCCGGCCAGCACCTGGTGCATGACCAGGCCGAAGGACAGCACGTCGATCTCGGCGGCCAGGCGCTGCATGCGGCGCTCGTCCATCGCGGCCTGGTGGCCGTCCGGATCCGGCGAGACGGCGATGAAGGACGCGGCGAACGAATGGGCGTCGACGATCTCCAGGCCCAGCAGCTTGACGTTGCCGGCGTCGTCCACCAGCAGCGAGTACGGTTGCAGGTCGCGGTGCGCGGAGCCGGCCTCGTGCGCGAAGGCCAGGCCCTGCAGCACCTGCACGCTCCAGTGGGTCAGCTCCTGCGCCGGCATCCCCTTGGACGTGAGCTTCTCGCCCCAGGTGACGAACTGCTCGCGCTCGTAGACGGCGTACGGCCAGCGCTCGTGCTCGCCGACGTCCAGGATGCGGGCCAGCCTGGGATGTTTCAGGCGGCCGCTGCGGGTGACGCGGGCGATCCAGGCGTCCAGGGCGTCCGGGTCGACCGGCCGGGCGCGCGGCATCGCCAGCATGACCTCGACGTCGCCGCGGCTGTCCAGCGCGAGCCACAGCATGGTCTGCGCGCTCTTGCCGAGCAGGCGCATCAGCTGGTAGCGGCCGAGCATGCGCACCGCGCGGTTCTGCGTGGCGGGTGCGGCGGCGGGCGCGGTGGAGGGAGGGACGGTGGCGACCATGAGCGCAATGACGGAACGATCGGTCGATTGGAACCCTGGCCGAAGAGGCCCGACGGGCAAAAGAGCGCCGAAAACGATGCGTAATTCACTGTCGGGCGGCCCTAAAGTTTTCAATTGCCTGTCGGCCGGCCCCTTCCAATCGGGCCGATCGCCACCAGATCGGCTGTACAGCGGGAAGCGTCGCCGCCGCTGTCCCCACCCCGGTCGGGGACGGGCGGTTGTGTCAGAATCTTTTCACCGACGACGGGCAATGCGAGTTTCCCGATGAACTCCTGCCGCCGGTGCCCCAAGGAAAACGCATGAGCAGCGAAGCAATCAAACACATCTCCGACGCGTCCTTCGAGACCGACGTCCTGAAATCGGGCACCCCGGTGCTGGTGGATTACTGGGCGGAGTGGTGCGGCCCCTGCAAGGCGATCGCCCCGATCCTGGAGGAAGTCGCCAAGGACTACGGCCCGCGCCTGCAGATCGCCAAGATGAACGTCGACGACAACCGCGACGTGCCCGCCAAGTTCGGCATCCGCGGCATTCCCACGCTGATGCTGTTCAAGGACGGCCAGCTCGCGGCCACCAAGGTCGGCGCGCTGTCCAAGTCGCAGCTGACGGCGTTCCTCGAAGGCCACCTGGCCTGATCGACCCGCGGCGGACGTTCGTCAACTCGCAGTTGACGGGCGTCCTCGGCCGCCCCCTATAATCGGCCCTGACCAGTGCAGTAACTGGTGCCCCGTTCTGACGAGCAGCGGCGCCCGCACCGAGTCAAGGTAGCGCCCCCGCGCCCTGAGCCCCGCCGCAGTCCGGCGGATTCCGGCGCGCGGTTTCGGCGATTCGTCCCAAGCCCCTACCGTTTCACGTCGCCACGACGGCCTCGACCCGGCCAGCGCACGCACAACCCGCGTGCACTGGTAGCCCGGATCGGCCAGCGCGAGGCGCACTTGCAGCAGGTCGGGCAAGCCGTCCGGCGAGCTGTCCTCAGCCGCGGCTCACACCCCAGGGTGAAGAAACAATGCATCTTTCCGAACTGAAGGCCATGCACATCGGTGCGCTGATCACGATGGGCGAAGCCCTCGAGATCGACAACGTGGCCCGCCTGCGCAAGCAGGAGCTGATGTTCGCGATCATGAAGAAGCGCGCCAAGGGCGGCGAACAGGTGTTCGGCGACGGCGTGCTCGAAGTGCTGCCGGACGGCTTCGGCTTCCTGCGCGCCATCGACGAGAGCTACATGGCGTCCACCGACGACATCTACCTCTCCCCCAGCCAGATCCGCCGCTTCAACCTGCACACCGGCGACATGATCGAAGGCGAAGTGCGCGTCCCCAAGGACGGCGAACGCTACTTCGCGCTGGTCAAGGTCGACCGCGTCAACGGCGTCACGCCCGAGGAGAGCAAGCACAAGATCATGTTCGAGAACCTGACGCCGCTCTTCCCGAAAGAGGTCTTCAGGCTCGAGCGCGACATCCGCGGCGAGGAGAACATCACCAGCCGCATCATCGACCTGATCGCGCCGATCGGCAAAGGCCAGCGCGCGCTGATCGTCGCCCAGCCCAAGACCGGCAAGACCGAGATGATGAAGTCCATCGCGCACGCGCTGGTCGGCAACCATCCCGAGATCCACCTGATCGTGCTGCTCGTCGACGAGCGCCCGGAAGAAGTGACCGAGATGCAGCGCACCGTGCGCGGCGAGGTCATCTCCTCCACCTTCGACGAGCCGGCCGCGCGCCACGTGCAGGTCGCCGAGATGGTGATCGAGCGCGCCAAGCGCCTGGTCGAGATGAAGAAGGACGTGGTGATCCTGCTGGACTCGATCACCCGCCTGGCCCGCGCGTACAACAACGTGCTGCCGTCGTCCGGCAAGGTGCTGTCCGGCGGCGTCGACGCCAACGCGCTGCAGCGCCCCAAGCGCTTCTTCGGCGCGGCCCGCAACGTCGAGGAAGGCGGCTCGCTGACCATCATCGGCACGGCCCTGATCGACACCGGCTCGAAGATGGACGAAGTCATCTACGAGGAATTCAAGGGCACCGGCAACTGCGAGATCCACCTGGACCGCCGCATGGCCGAGAAGCGCGTCTACCCGTCGATCCAGATCAACCGCTCGGGCACCCGCCGCGAGGAGATGCTGCTCAAGCCGGAGATCCTCCAGAAGACCTGGATCCTGCGCAAGCTGCTCTACCCGATGGACGAGATCGAGGCGATGGAGTTCATGCTCGACAAGATGAAGGCCAGCAAGACCAACCTGGACTTCTTCGACATGATGCGCCGAGGAGGTTGAGCCCCCACGCTCGCTATCCCCCGGAGGGGAGGCTTCGCGCGCGCTCGCTGCCCCTCCGAGGGGGCCGACCGCGACAGGCCCGGCGGAGCCGGTTCCCGCGCTCCCTCGAACTTCTCGGGGACGAGCGAGCGGCAGCGCCGGCACGGTGGAGCTCTCGCTCCGCGTCATGTCCCGAAAGGCCCGCCTGGAGGCAGCTTTACCTGCCCGATTGGACAGGATCGCCCGCTC
>DATCRO010000625.1:0-2497 GCA_036569025.1 Burkholderiaceae bacterium | reverse complement strand
GGCCACGCCAGCCACTGCTCCAGCGCGTCGCGCCCGACGGCCCATGCCAGCGGCGCGGCCACCCACAGGCTGACGCAGCGGAAGCAGTCCAGCATGCGGCCCCACGACCCGTCGCCCAGCCACGCCCGCAGGCGCGCGATGACGTCCCACGGGCCGTCGTCGCGAGCGAGGAGGGCGGACAGGCGCCAGGTCGCGAGGACCGCCAGCACCAGGTGCAGCCAGATGCGGTCCATGGCCTTCAGTTCGGCGGCAGGTCGTTGCAAATCTTCACCGGCCAGTCCGACGTGGCGTAGTTGACGCCGCAGGGCCGCGACGTGCGGTCGTAGACGGTCAGGTGGAAGATGTAGACGCAGCACTGGCCGCGCGGCGTCGCGAAGCCGGGCGGGACGACATAGGGCAGGCTGCCCTGGCACGTCGGGTCGATCGCGCGCAGGTCGAAGGTCGTCAGCGTCCCGATCAGCAGCGACGCGGGCGTGCCGTCGCAGCGCACGCCCGGATCGCCGACCCGCGACGTGCCGAAGTAGCAGCTGCCACCCGGCCCCGGGATCGGGATCGACAGCGACGGGCCGCCCTGCTTCTCGATGCTGACGACGTAGTAGTCGAAGTTGTCGTTGGGCCGCGATGCGGGCAGCGCGTTGTCGATGAGCTCGTCGAAGGCGATGCCCGAGACGGGCAGGCTCCACGGGACGGAGCAGTCGGGCGGCGTGGCGAACTGGCTGATGAACAGGTCGGCGCACTTGGGCACGGCGTCGATCTGGATCAGCGCGCTGATGGGCTTGTTGTCCAGCCAGAGCCGCTGGGTGTCGCAGTACGTGCCCGACATCGTGTCGGTGACGGTCAGGCGCAGGGTGAACAGGCCGCTGAGGTTGCAGGCGCCGCCCAGGACCGTGTTCCACGAGGCGGGCAGGAGCTTGCCGGTCGGATCGGTCAGCAGGCAGTACGGCGGGAAGGGCACCGGGACGAGGCAGTCCGGACCCCATGTGGCGGTGAGGTCCGAGGTGTCGGTGCGCATGTTGATCTGGCGCTGCTGGGCGGGGGTCGTGAAGTCGACGGCCCAGAAGTTGGTCCAGCTGCCCGTCGTGCAGTCGGCCACGTAGCCGCGCTGCCAGTCCAGCGTGTAGCCCTTGGTGCCCAGGTTGTCGCAGCCGCCGACCCAGGCCGAGCCGAGGATCTCCAGGCAGCCGCCGCCGAACGACGCCTCGAAGGTGCCGGCCGGGCGCGTGCACAGCGCGGGCACGTTGTCGATCAGCCGGGCGGCCGGGTCCGTCCACGGGGCGTCCAGGGACGTGTTGCCGGCCGCGCCCAGGATGCGCACGTCCTTCTTGAACACCGAGAAGATGATCGAGCAGGTCGTGGTGGCGTTGCCGCTGCCGTGCACCGTCATGCGCACGAAGTAGGTCCCGGCGTCCAGCAGCGTCGTGTTCAGCCAGGCCAGCAGGCCCGAGACGACGGGGATCGTGCCCTGCGCGGTGCTGCCGGGCGGCACGGGCGGGTAGACGAAGTCCGACGCATGCCAGGTGATGTTGTCCCTGGACCATTCCAGCACGTAGCTGGTGAAGCCCATGCCGGCCGCCGTCCCCGTGATGGGCACGACGAGCGCAGGGATGTCCACGTTGACCTCCTCGGCCACGCAGCCGTCGGGGCCGGTGAGGGCGCAGGTCAGCGGGCGGAAGCACTCGCGCAGGCATGTCCAGTACAAGCCCAGGCAGCGCAGCACGTCGACCAGCGAGCGCGCGCGCGCCAGGCAGCAGCCGAAACGGATCGAGCAAAGGCACCAGCAGCGGCAGAACCAGAACCAGGGTTCGGCGCTCTCGCGCTTGAACGCGGCGGCGCCCAGCAGCGCCTGCGCGGTCTCCAGCGTCATCAGGCGCTCGAAGATCGCGGCGGTCTCGTCTTCGCCGGTCTCGCAGTCGACGGCGCCGTCGTCCAGGTCCTGCGGCAGGCCGGCGGTGAAATCGACGGTGGCCAGCTCGTCGGCCAGGTAGGGGCGCCAGGCCTTGGCGAGCGCGTCGACGAGCGTCGCGAGGTCGCGCTGGTCGGCGTCCGACAGCCTGCCGGGCGTGACCGGCGTGCCCAGGACCTGCCGCACGCAGAGCCAATACCGGTACAGGTAGTAAGCCGACAGCCGGAAGTTGCGCGGGCGCCGGCAAAGCAGCCAGCCGAAGATGATGCAGCAGCGGATGTGCAGCAGGCAGGCGCGCCAGCGCTCCGGCGGCCCGAGCAGATCGCGCGCCTGCGCGGGCAGCAGCGCGAGCGCCATCTTCTCGTTGACGAAGGGCGTGAACAGCCGCTCGGCGGCGGCGATCTCTGCCTCGCAGTCGGGCGGCCCGGAGTCGGCCTCCTTCACGAGTGCATCGAGGTTGGCGGCGCGCTTGAGGTCTTCCTCGAGGATGGGCCGGTAGGCGTCGACGAGCGTCTCGAGGACGATGCGGAAGTCGGGATCGTCGGGAACCGGCGGGCTGGGGTCGGTGCCGTCGGCGCGGGGGATGGTCGGGGT
>DATCRO010000624.1:0-2863 GCA_036569025.1 Burkholderiaceae bacterium | reverse complement strand
GGCCACCAGCTGGGCCTGCAGCGCGGCGCGCGCCAGGCCAACCTGAAGGGCGCCTTCGTCGCCGCGCCGCACCACGCGGCCTGGCTGCGCGGCGCGCGCGTCGCGCTGGTCGACGACGTGCTCACCACGGGCGCCACCGCGCGGGCGGCCACGCGCGCGCTGCGCGCCGCGGGGGCGCGCGAGGTGCAGGTGTGGACGGTGGCGCGCACGCCCAAGTGAAAATGGGCTGATGTTCCGCATCGTCCTCGTCCACCCCGAGATCCCGCCCAACACCGGCAACGTCATCCGCCTGGCCGCCAACACCGGCTGCGAGCTGCACCTGATCGAGCCGCTGGGCTTCTCGATGGAGGACAAGCTGCTGCGACGCGCCGGCCTCGACTACCACGAGTTCGCCGACGTCCGCCGCCACGCGCGCTGGGAGGACTACGCCGCCACCGTCGATGCGTCGCGCTGCTTCGCGTTCTCGACGCGCGGCACCGGCACGCTGGCCAGCGTCGACTGGCGCGCCGGCGACAGCCTGGTCTTCGGCAGCGAATCGGCCGGCCTGCCGCCGGCCCTGCGCGAGATCTTTCCGCCTGAACGCCTCGTTCGCCTGCCGCTGCTTCCCGGCCAGCGCAGCCTCAACCTCAGCAACGCCGTGGCCGTGGCGGTGTTCGAGGCCTGGCGTGTCAACGGCTACGCGGGCGGCCTCTGATCAGGCGGTGTCAGGTCTTGCCTTTGCGCGCTCGGTCGCCTCACCGTGGGGTCAGGTCTTGAAAGTTGCGCGATGGCATGGCGGCGATGGGCGAGCGCATCCACGCGCAACTTTCAAGACCTGACCCCGAAGCCGGCGGGTTGCCGCGCAAAGGCAAGACCTGACACCGCGAAATCAGAGACCTTCGCTGCGCGAATCGCGCCGCATCAGCGACGCCACCGCATCGCGCGCGGCGATGCGGCGGTGGATCACGGCCGACACCATGTCGGCGATCGGCATCGCGACGCCGTGGTCGTGCGCGAGCCGCGTGACGGTCTCGGCGCAGTACACGCCCTCGGCGACGTGGCCGAGCTTCTCGAGGATGCTGTCCAGCGACAGGCCCTGGGCCAGCAGCATGCCGACCTTGCGGTTGCGCGACAGGTCGCCGGTGGCGGTGAGCACGAGGTCGCCCAGGCCGGACAGCCCCATGAACGTCTCGTGCTGGGCGCCGAGCGCCAGGCCCAGGCGCGTCATCTCCGCCAGGCCACGCGTGATCAGTGCGGCGCGCGCGTTCAGGCCCAGGTTCAGGCCGTCGGCGATGCCGGTGGCGATCGCCAGCACGTTCTTGACGGCGCCGCCCACCTCCACGCCGACCACGTCGGTCGAGCGGTAGATGCGCAGCGATTCGCTGTGGAACGCGTTGACCGCGAGATCGCACAGCGCGGGATCGCTGCTGGCCGCGACGAGCGCCGTCGGGCTGCCGCCCGCCACTTCCTGCGCAAAGCTGGGGCCGGAGAGCACGCCCACCGACGCGTTCGGCAGCACGCCGGCCGCGATCTGGTGCGCCAGCGAGCCGGTGGCCGACTCCACGCCCTTGCACAGCCAGAACACGCAGCTGGCGGGCGCCAGCGCGGCCAGCCGCTCGCGCAGCGCGGCCATCGGCGTCGCGAGCACGACCAGGCCGCCTTCGGCGTGCGCGAGCGCGGCCGCGTGGTCGGACGTGACCGCGAGCTGGTCGGGCCACGCCGCGTGCGGCAGGTAGCGTTCGTTGCGGCGCCTGGCCGCCATCTGCCGGGCCTGCGCGGCGTCGCGCGCCCACAGCAGCACGCGGTGGCGGCGCGCCGCGGCGATGGCGAGCGCGGTGCCCCACGCACCGGCCCCGATGACCGAGATGCGCATCGGGCGAGGATCAGATGCCATGGCGAAGGGTCGTCACGACGACCCAGCCGAATCCGTGGTCGGATCCGACGCGTCCGAGCAGCCCGTCAGGGCCTGTCCGATCAAGGCGCCGATGCGAGTCGTGCTGGTTGCCACGGCGAGCGTTTGCAACGCAGAGCGGGCGCGCCCTGGCGGAACGAGCGGGCGTGTCGGGTTCGGGCACGGATTCGTCAGTTCGGCGCGCCGTTGGCCTGGGCCAGCGCGGCCTGCTGTTGCGCTTCGAACATGGCCTGGAAGTTGACTTCGGCCAGCAGGATCGGCGGGAAGCCCGCGCGCGTGCAGACGTCGGACACGATGGCGCGCAGGTACGGGTACAGCATCTGCGGGCAGACGACGCCCAGGATGCCTTGCTGCTGCTCGGCGGGCACGTTGCGGATCTCGAAGATGCCGGCCTGCTTGGCCTCGACCAGGAACAGCGTCTTGTCGCCGACCTTGGTGGTGACGGTGGCGGTGACCGTGACCTCGAACAGACCCTGCGCGATCGCCTCGGCCGCCATCGACAGCTGGATGTCGACCTGCGGCTGCGTCTGCTCCAGCAGGACCTGCGGCGAGTTCGGTTGCTCGAGCGACAGATCCTTCAGATAGATGCGCTGGATCTGGAAAACGGGGGATTGGTCTTGTTCAGCCATGGCGTGTCTCGAAAAAAACGAAGCCCGCAAACCGGGACGGTGCGGGCTGCATCCGGCATTATGTCGCAGCCCACCGGGGCCGCGTCGGAGGGGTGAACCCTCAGCCGTTCAACAGGGGCACCAGGCCGCCCTTCTGGTCGAGCGCGTAGAGGTCGTCGCAGCCGCCCACCCACGTCTCGCCGATGAAGATCTGCGGCACCGTGCGGCGGCCGGTCTCGGCGATCATCGTCGCCCGTTGGCCGGGGTCGAGGTCGACGCGGATCTCCTCGATGGCATCGACCCCGCGCTGCTTGAGCAACTGCTTCGCGCGGATGCAGTACGGGCAGACCTGGGTGGTGAACAT
>DATCRO010000623.1:0-4338 GCA_036569025.1 Burkholderiaceae bacterium | reverse complement strand
CGTACCACCGCCTCAATGCGCGCGACGGCGTCACCACCGAGTTGGCCAAGGCCACCGTGCGGCGCTCCGCCACCACGATCGCGGCGCTGATGGTGCACCTGGGCGACGCCGATGCCCTGCTGTGCGGCCTGGTGGGCCGCTTCGACCGCCACTTCGGGCACCTGCGCGAGGTGATCCGCCAGCGCAGCGACACCCACGGCTTTGCCACCGTCAATGCGCTGCTGCTGGACAAGCACACCCTGTTCATCGCCGACACCTCCGTCAACGACGACCCGACGGCCGAACAGCTGGCCGACATCGCCGCGATGGCGGTCGAGGAGGTGCGCAGCTTCGGCCTGGTGCCGCAGGTGGCGTTCCTGTCGCACTCGATGTTCGGCAGCAGCACGCGGCCGTCCGCCCGGAAGATGCGCGCCGCGCGCGACCTGTTCGTGCAGCGCATGCCCGACGTCTCGGCCGACGGCGAGCTTCAGGGCGATGCCGCGCTCAGCCCCGAGCTGCGCGAGGCCCTGCTGCCCGATTCGACGCTGCAGGGCGCTGCCAACGTGCTGATCTGTCCCAACCTGGACGCCGCCAACATCCTGTTCAACGTGCTCAAGATGACGGGCGGCCACGGCGTGACGATCGGCCCCATCCTGCTGGGCGCCGACGCGCCGGTGCATGTGCTGACGCCGTCGTCGACCGTGCGCCGCATCGTCAACATGACGGCGCTGGCCGTGGCGCGCGCCGGAAGTGCCGCCAGCTGAGAGAAACCCCTGTCGGTATATACCCCGAAAATCGTATCGCGATTCGCAAAATACCTTGAATCGGGTATCCACGCGGCCTTCACGGCCGCGTTTTTCGTTGTACGTCAAAGGTTATTTGTTTATTTGGATTGGGGAACCTCGCCTAATCCCGAACAGGGATTTCCCGAACTCCCAGACCGAATTGATTTAATGCTCAAGTATTCGAAGTGCCATGTGCAATTAACCCTTCGTTAATCCCCTCGGCAACAATTTCGCACCCTCGGAAACACATCTGTCCCCAGGCTGAAGAACACCTGGGTGTGCGCACCAACTTCATCCGAATGCACGGTCGAGGTGCAGGGTATGCACCACATACCCCTCGGGGTTCGACCCGATTCCGCAGATATTCGCGCGGCACAGAATCAGCGCCTGCATCGACGACCTCCCCCCGAACTGGATAACCCAATCGGTGATCGCGATGCTTCCACGGGCGACAGCGACAAAATCGTTTTGCCGCTCACATAGCAAAAAAATCACGCCATCAATTTGCGTGAATCCCATCGATTAGGAGAAGAGTTCCATGAAGAAACAAGGACAAGCCAAGAGCCGGCAGGCTCCTTCGGGGCGGGCTGACAAGCTCAAGGTCCTGTCGGCCCTGACGGCCAGCGTGTTCGCGCTGTCTGCCCAGGCCGCCACCACCGAAGCATGGGTCGCCACGAGCACCAAGGCCCACGATCCCCGCGCCGCCGTCCACGTGGCTCCGCTGAAGGCCGGCGAGCAGGTCGACATCGTCGTCTCGCTGAAGCTGCGCAACAAGGCCGAGCTCGACGCGCTGACCTCCAAGCTGATGACCGGCGCCGCCGGCTCGCGTCCGCTGACGTCCGCCGAGTTCATGGCCAAGCACGCGCCGACCGAGGCTGACGCCCAGGCCGTCGTCGCCTACCTGCGCGCGCAGGGCTTCACCAACATCGAGGTCGCCCCCAACCGCCTGCTGGTCAGCGCCACGGGCACCGCCCAGGCCATCCGCTCGGCGTTCAAGGCCGACCTGCACGAGTACAACGTCAACGGCCGCCGCGCCTACGCGAACGTCACCGACGCGATGATCCCGCAGCACCTGGCCGCCTCGGTCCTCGGCGTCGTGGGCCTGCAGAACGTGCACATGATGCACACGCACGCCCAGCGCATGAACGCGCATCCGGAGGCGGCCACGCCGCAAGCCGTGACCGGCGTCAGCATCCCCAACTTCGCGTCCATCTACGGCGCGTCGAGCCTGCCGAGCGCCACCACCGGCACGATCGGCATCATCACCGCGGGTTCGCTGACCCAGACCATCACCGACCTGAAGAACTTCGCTTCGAGCGCCGGATACCCGGTCCCCAACGTCACGAAGACGGTCGTCGGCACCGCCGGCACCAGCACCTCGGGCACGGACGAGTGGAACATGGACTCGCAGAGCTCGCTGGCGGCCGCCGGCGGCTCGATCTCGCAGATGATCCTGTACAACGTGAACTCGCTGAGCGATTCCGCGCTGTCCCAGGGCTACAACAAGGCCGTCACCGACAACAAGGCCCGCGCGATCAACGTGTCGCTGGGCGGTTGCGAAAGCGACGAAGGCTCGGTCGAGGCTTCCCAGGACGCCATCTTCCAGTCGGCCGTCGCGCAAGGCCAGATGTTCTCGGTCTCGTCGGGCGACTCCGGCGCGTACGAGTGCGGCGCCACCGCCGGCAAGGCGCAGAGCTACCCCGCGGTCTCGCCGTACGTCATGGCCATCGGCGGCACGACGCTGTCGAGCTCCGGCGGCACCTGGCAGGGCGAGACGGTGTGGTCGTGCTCCAGCGCCTCCACCTGCCAGCAGTCGTCCTCCGGCGGCGCCGGCGGCGGCCCCTCGCTGACGGAAAACGCCCCCAGCTGGCAGACCGCCGCGGGCGTGCTCGGCACCTCCACCAAGCGCGGCGTGCCGGACATCTCGTTCGACGCCTCGCCCAGCTCCGGCGCCCTCGTGCTGGTCAACGGCAGCAACGCGCAGATCGGCGGCACCTCGCTGGCCGCTCCGCTGTGGGCCGGCTTCTGGACGCGTATCCAGGCCGCGCACGGCAACTCGCTGCCCTTCCCGGCCTCGGCGATCTACTCGGGCGCCGCCGCGAACCCGCAATGGTTCCATGACGTGACCTCGGGCAACCAGGGCTACGCCGCCGGCACCGGCTGGGACTACGCGTCGGGCTACGGCTCGGTGATCATCAGCGCCCTGTCCGCCAACATCACCAACACGCCGCCGCCGCCGCCGCCGGCCGGCCCGACCGCCAACTTCACCGACACGGTCTCGGGCCTGACGGTGTCGTTCGTCGACACCTCGACCGACACGGGTGGCACGATCACCTCGCGTTCGTGGACCTTCGGCGACGGCGGCACCTCGACCGCGCAGAACCCGACCCACACGTACGCTGCCGCCGGCAACTACTCGGTGACGGAAACGGTGACGGACAGCAACAGCAAAACGTCGTCGAAGACGGCCTCGGTCTCGGTGTCGGTCACCCCGCCGCCCCCGCCGCCGCCGGCCAACCTGGTCCTGAACCCGGGCTTCGAATCGGGCACCACCAGCTGGACGGCCACGTCCGGCGTCGGCTGCACGAACTCGACCTGCTCGGGCGAGACGGCGCACAGCGGCACGGGCTTCGCCTGGCTCGACGGCTACGGCTCGGCCCACACCGACAGCGTCTCGCAGTCGATCACGATCCCGGCCGGCAAGACGTCCGCGACCCTGACCTTCTACCTGCACATCGACACGCAGGAGACGGGCTCGACCGCGTACGACAAGCTGACGGTCTCGGCCACTCCGAGCGGTGGCTCGGCCACGACGCTCGCGACGTACTCCAACGTCAACGCGGCTTCGGGCTACGTCCTGCGCACGATCAGCCTGAACAGCTTCATCGGCAAGACGATCACGCTGAAGTTCTCGGGCACGGAAGACTCGTCGCTGGCGACCTCGTTCGTCCTGGACGACGTCTCGGTGGCCGTGCAGTAAGCCACGGACGGCGCGACGCACTCCCCGCGTCGCGCCCTTCGACAAGGCCAAGGGCCGATCGGGCGACCGATCGGCCCTTTTTCATCGGGCAAGCCGGCAGATGACAAGCCGGCGTTCAGGTTGCGCGGCGTGCGTTGCCGGCGATGCCCCGGGCGATGCGGCCCAGCAGCTGCGGCGGCAGGTCGTGGCCCATGCCGTCGATGAAGTCGGCGAGCGCGCCAGGAATGCGGCGCGCCAGGTCGTGGCCGCTGGCCACCGGGACCAGCGGGTCGGCCACGCCGTGGATCACCTGCGTGGGCGCCTGGATGCGGGCCAGCAGCGGCGTGCGGTCGCCGTCGGCCGCGATGGCCAGCAGCTGCCGCGCGGTGCCGGCCGGGCGCGAGGCGCGCGCGATGCTCGCCTCGGCACGCGTGCGCAGGTCGGCCGGATCGAGCCGGAACGCAGGACTGCCGATGACGGTGAACACGCGCACGGCGTGCGCGACGAGCGTCTCGGGCCGGCTGTCGGCGGGCCGCGCCAGCAGCACGCGGCGCGCCTCGCGCGTCGGCCCCGGCAGGCGGCGCGATCCGCTGGTGGTCATGATCAGCACCAGGC
>DATCRO010000622.1:0-10744 GCA_036569025.1 Burkholderiaceae bacterium | reverse complement strand
CCGGCCGACGAGCGCGAGCCCTACGACGTGCGCGAGGTGATCGCGCGACTGGTCGACGGCTCCGACTTCCTCGAGTTCAAGCCCACCTTCGGCGCCGACACGCTGTGCGGCCACGCGCGCGTCGACGGCCACGTCGTGGGCATCCTCGGCAACAACGGGCCGATCCAGCCCGGCGGCGCCAACAAGGCGGCGCAGTTCATCCAGCTGTGCGACCAGTCGGGCACGCCGCTGGTCTTCCTGCAGAACACCACCGGCTACATGGTGGGCTCGGCCGCCGAGCGCGGCGGCGCGATCAAGCACGGCGCCAAGATGATCCAGGCGGTGGCCAATGCCCGCGTGCCCAAGTTCACGTTCCTGATCGGCGGCTCGTTCGGCGCCGGCAACTACGGCATGTGCGGCCGCGGCTTCGATCCGCGCTTCATCTTCAGCTGGCCGAACGCGCGCACCGCCGTGATGGGCGGCGCGCAGGCCGGCAAGGTGATGGAGATCGTCGGCGCGGGCAAGCTCGCGCGCACCGGCGCGCCGGTCGACGCCGACGCGCTCGCCGCGATGGGCAACCAGCTGCGCGACCGCATCGAGCGCGAGTCGCACGTGCTGTTCGGCACCGCGCGGCTGTGGGACGACGGCATCGTCGACCCGCGCGACACGCGCCGCGTGCTGGCGCTCGCGCTGGCGCTGGCGCGCGAGGCCGAGTCCCGCACGCTGCGCCCGAATGCGTTCGGCGTCGCCCGCTTCTAAGCCATGACCGCCCGGCTCGCTCCGCTCGCCGCCCCCGAGGGGCTCACGCCGGCTCGCTCCGGAGCGGCCGGGCGCTCGCCGGCGACCACCGTCTTCTTCGAATCCACATCAGAGCTCACGCAATGAAGTTCACGACCGAACACAAGGCCCTGTCCGAGACCGTCAAGCGCTTCGTCGAGAAGGAGCTGAACCCGTTCGTGCCGAAGTGGGAGGCCGACGAGCAGTACCCGGCGCACGAGGTCTTCAAGAAGCTGGGCGAGCTCGGCCTGCTGGGCCTGAAGTACCCCGAGGAGTTCGGCGGCGCGGGGCTGGACTTCAGCTACTCGATGGTGATGGCCGAGGCGCTCGGCGACTGCCTGTGCGGCGGCGTGCCGATGTCCATCGGCGTGCACACCGACATGTGCACGCCCGCGCTGGCGCGCTTCGGCTCGGACGAGCTGCGCCGCGAGTTCCTCGTGCCGTCCATCGCCGGCGACGTCGTCGGCTGCCTGGGCGTGAGCGAGCCCGGCGGCGGCTCCGATGTCGCGGCCGTGAAGACGACGGCGCGCAAGGACGGCGACGACTACATCATCGACGGCAGCAAGATGTGGATCACCAACGGCCTGCAGGCCGACTGGTGCTGCCTGCTGGCCAACACCGGCGACGGCCCGGCGCACAAGAACAAGAGCCTCATCATCGTGCCGATGAACCTGCCGGGGATCACCAGGCAGAAGATCCACAAGATCGGCATGGACTCGTCCGACACCGCGCTGCTGTTCTTCGACGGCGTGCGCGTGCCGCGGCGCAACCTCATCGGCCAGGAGGGCATGGGCTTCGCCTTCCAGATGATGCAGTTCCAGGAGGAACGGCTGTGGGGCGCCGCCTCGTCGTTGCGCAGCCTCGACCGCCTCATCGACCTGACGATCGAGTACACGCGCGAACGCAAGGCCTTCGGCAAGAGCATCCTCGACAACCAGGTGGTGCACTTCCGCCTCGCCGAGCTGCGCACGGAAGTGGCCGCGCTGCGCGCGCTCACGTACCAGGCCTGCGAGCTGTACGTGTCGGGCAAGGACGTGACGATGCTCGCGTCGATGGCCAAGCTCAAGTGCGGACGCCTCAGCCGCGAGGTGGCCGACAGCTGCCTGCAATACTGGGGCGGCATGGGCTTCACGCGCGACAACCCCGTCTCGCAGGCCTATCGCGACTCGCGCCTGATCTCCATCGGCGGCGGCGCCGACGAGGTGATGCTGGGCATCATCTGCAAGCTCGAGGGCACGCTGCCGAAGGGAGCGCATTGATGGAGGCCCCGGCCTTCGAGACGCTGGCGGTCCGTGCGGACCGCGGCGTCCTGCACGTCGCGCTGAACCGGCCCGACATGCGCAACGCGATGTCGCTGCGCATGGTCGACGAGCTGGTCGAGGTGCTGCGCGCCGCGGAGGCGTCGGGCGACGCGCGCGTCATCGTGCTGCGTGGCGCGGGCGGCCACTTCTGCGCCGGCGCCGACCTGCAGGACCTGGCCCGGGCGCGACAGCGCGAACTCGCCGGCGACGGCGACGCCATCGCCGCCGTCAACGCCCGCTTCGGCGCGCTGTGCGGCGCGTTCGCGCGCACCGGCATCGCGACGGTCGCGGTGCTGGAGGGCACGGTGATGGGCGGCGGCCTCGGGCTCGCGTGCGTGGTCGACGTGGCGCTGGCCGGGCAGGGCGCGCAGCTGCGCCTGCCCGAGACCTCGCTGGGCGTCGTGCCGGCGCAGGTCGCCGCGTTCCTGGTCGAGCGCGTCGGCGCGTCGCAGGCGCGGCGCCTGGCGGTGACCGGCGGCAAGCTCGACGCGGCGCAGGCGCTGGCGATCGGTCTCGTGCACGAAGTGCATGCGGACGGCGACGCGCTGGACGCCGCGCTGGCCGCGACGCTCGCGCAGATCCTGCGCTGCGCGCCCGGCGCGATCGCCGCGACCAAGGCCTTGATGGCGCGCGCGCTGCACACGCCGCCGGCCGAACTGATCGAGGACGCCGCGCGCCTGTTCGCGCGGGCCGCGCGGGGGCCGGAAGGCATCGAGGGCATGACGGCGTTCCTGCAGAAGCGGGCGCCGGCGTGGGCTTCGCGATGAACAGGATCCTGGTCGCCAATCGCGGCGAGATCGCCTGCCGCGTGATCCGCACCGCGCGCTCGCTCGGCTACCGCACCGTCGCCGTCTTCAGCGAGCCCGACGCCGGCTCGCCGCACGTCGCGCTCGCCGACGAGGCCGTGGCGCTCGGTGGCCAGGCCGCGGCCGATTCGTATCTGCGCATAGCCGCGATCCTGGCCGCCGCAAGGCGCACCGGCGCCGATGCGATCCATCCGGGCTACGGCTTCCTGTCCGAGCGCGCCGACTTCGCGCAGGCCTGCGTGGACGCCGGGCTCGTCTTCATCGGGCCGCCGGCATCGGCGATCAGCGCGATGGGCGACAAGGCCGGCGCCAAGCGCCGCATGCTCGCCGCAGGCGTGCCGTGCGTGCCGGGCTATCTCGGCGACGACCAGTCCGACCCGGCGCTCGTCGCGCAGGCGAACGCGCTGGGCTATCCGCTGCTGGTCAAGGCCGTGGCCGGCGGCGGCGGGCGCGGCATGCGCCTCGTGCACGCACAGGCCGGATTGGCCGATGCACTCGCGGGCGCCCGGCGCGAAGCGACGTCGGCCTTCGGCGACGGCACGCTGATGCTCGAGCGCCTCGTCGCCGAGGGCCGCCACATCGAGATCCAGGTGTTCGCCGATGCGCACGGCAATGTCGTGCACCTGGGCGAGCGCGACTGCAGCGCGCAGCGCCGGCGCCAGAAGGTGATCGAGGAGTCGCCGTCGCCGTACGTCGACGCCGCCATGCGCGAGGCGATGGGCCGCGACGCGGTGGCCGCCGCGCGTGCGGTCGGCTACGTCGGCGCGGGCACGGTGGAATTCATCGTCGACGAGCAGCGCCGCCACTTCTTCCTGGAGATGAACACGCGGCTGCAGGTCGAGCACCCGGTGACGGAATGCGTGACCGGCCTGGACCTCGTCGAATGGCAGCTGCGCGTGGCCGCGGGCGAGCCGCTGCCGCTGCGCCAGGACCAGATCCGCTGGTCGGGCCATGCCGTCCAGGCGCGGCTGTACGCCGAGGATCCCTACGACGGCTTCGCGCCGCAGACGGGCCGCATCGCGTACTGGCGCCCGGCGCGGGCGCTGCGCGCAGGCCGCGCCGACGCGGGCACGCAGGGCGTTCCCGTGGCCACGCTCGCCAGCGTGCGCATCGACGACGGCATCGCCGAGGGCGGCGAGGTCTCGCCGTTCTACGACGCGATGGTGGCCAAGGTCATCGTGCACGGCCGCGACCGCGCGGACGCGCTGCGACGGCTCGCCGCCGCGCTGGAGGACACGCCGCTCGTGGGCTTGCGCAACAACGGCCGCTACCTGCGCGACCTGGCGCGCCATCCCGAGTTCGTCGCCGGCGCCGTCACGACCCGGCGCCTGGACGACTGGGCCGCCGCGCAGGCGCCGATCAACCTCGCGCCGGTCGCCGACGACGAGGACTGGGCCATCGCGGCCGCGCTGCGCTCGCAGGGGCCCGGCGACGCGCCGGCCAGCGGGCCGGTCGCGCTGGGCGTGGCCTCGCGCCGCGTCGCGCTCGCGTGCGCGGGCGTGACGCGTGCGCTGGCGGTCGCGGGCACGCGGGTGCGCGTCGGCGAGCGCGAGATCGACGTCGTGCTGCACCCGGCCGGCGCCGACGGCTGGCGCGCGGTCGAGATCGACGGCGTGCGGCGCCAGCGCCTGGTCGTCGACGACGGCGAGCGCGTGCACGTCGTGCGCGACGCGGCCGTGCATCAGTTCATCGAGCCTTCACCGTGTCCGCAGCCCGACGCGGCCGCGGCCGCGCGCGTGGCGCGGGCGCCGGTGGCGGGCGTCGTGGCGCAGGTGTCGGTCGCGGCCGGCCAGCGCGTCGCGGCCGGGCAGCCGCTGGTGTGCGTCGAGGCGATGAAGATGGAGATGTGGCTCAACGCCGCGGCGGCGGGCGTGGTGCGCGCGGTCAACGTCGCCGCGCGCGACACGGTGGCGTCGGGCGCGGTGCTCGTCGAGCTCGAGCTGGATCCCGCTTGAAGGACATGCGATGGACGATGCGATCCTGACCTGCGCGCTGACCGGCGTGCTCACCGACCCCGCCCAGCACCCGGTGCCCGTCACCGCGGCCCAGATGGCGGCCGAGGCGCGCGACGCGTTCGGCGCGGGCGCGTCCATCATGCACGTGCACGTCCGCCGCCAGGAGCCCGGGCAAGGGCACCTGCCGTCGTGGGATCCGGCGGTCGCGGCCGAGGTCTGCGACGCGATCCGCGCGGCCTGTCCCGGAGTGATCATCAACCTGACGACCGGCGTGATCGGCAAGGACATCAGCGGCCCGCTGGCCTGCATCGAGCGCGTCCGGCCCGAGATCGCCGCCTGCAACGCCGGCAGCCTCAACTACCTGAAGCTGCGCTCGGACGGCCGCTGGGCCTGGCCGCCGATGGTGTTCGACAACCCGGTCGCCAAGGTGCAGCAGTTCCTCGACGCGATGGAGGCCGCGGGCGCGCACCCGGAGTTCGAGTGCTTCGACGTCGGCATCGTGCGCTCGGTGGCGATGTTCGTGAAGGCGGGCATGGTCAAGCCGTCCATGGGCACCCCCGAGGTGAACCTCGTGATGGGCGTGGCCTCGGGCATGCCTTGCGACGCCGACCTGCTCGCGCTGCTGCCGCGCTGGATCGCGCCCGGCGCGGTGTGGCAGACGACGCTGATCGGCCGCGAGGAGATCTGGCCCGTCCACCAGAAGACCGCCGAGCTCGGCGGCATGCTGCGCACCGGCCTGGAGGACAGCTTCTACCTGCCCGGTGGCGAACGCGCGAGCGGCAACGGGCCGATGATCGCGGCGCTGGCGCGGTGCGCCGAGCGCGCCGGGCGCCGCATCGCCTCGCCGGCGCGGGCGCGGGAACTGCTGGGATTGGCCAGGGTCTGACGCGACGCACCCGCGCTGGGCGGGTGGCCGCCGTTGGACTATCCTGGCGGCATCTGGACTCGGAGCGAACGTCATGATCGCGATCGCGGGCGGCCTGCTGGCCGCATTGGGCATCCTGGCCGGCGCGCTGCTCGGCGCCGCGGCCTTCGGCCTGGCGGCGGCCGGGCCGTCGCTGTGGATCCTGTTCCCGTTGCTGACGCTGGTCGGCTGGTTCCTGCTCGTCGTCAGCGACGTCGACCCGCTGCGCGGCACGCCCACGCGCGTCGTCGCGAGCGCGCTGCTGCTGCTGGCACTGCTGGCGGCGGTCGCGCTGGTGGCCGGCGGCGCCGGCCTGCTGGCCATCCAGGGCACGGCGGGCACGCTGGCGTTGTGCTACCTGCTGGTGCTGGGCGGCGTGCTGGGCGCCACGGGCACGGCGGCATACGGGCGCAAGTCGGGGCCGCCGCAGCACTCCTGATGGGCGCGCCGTTCGTCCGGGATTCCACTTAGGTGATGTGACGGGTAGCACCAAGGACCAATTGCGCGGCGCATGACGCGGAAGTAGTCTTCGCGGGCTTCGAAAACCCCAAGGAGACTTGCCGATGACGATCGTGATTCGCCGTCGGGCGCCCTTGATGGCGCTCGCCTGTTTCGTTCCCCTGGCCGCCAGCGCGTCCACGGCCTGCGACCACCTGCTCAAGCAGTTCGGTTCGCAGCTGGCCGATGCGACCTGCGTCGACAGTTCGGACCTCACCACCACCAACCCGGACACCACGCCGGCCAACAACGCAATCGCGTCGCTGCCGGCGTTCGCGTTCACGCCGCAGACCGACCGCGCGACGATCTCGCCGAGCGCGGCCAAGCGCGACCCCATCACGAAGGTGGTGCCGGGCATCCAGCTCAACGGCCGCATCGCGTCCGACCCGACGGGCCAGGCGCGCTTCCTCCTGCGCCTGCCCAAGGACTGGAACGGCCGGCTGGTCGTGGCCGGCGCGTCGGGCACGCGCAGCGAGTTCAACGGCGACTTCGCCTGGAGCGACTACGTCGTCCAGAAGGGCTACGCCTATGCGTCGCAGAACAAGGGCGTGCTGAACCTGCAGCTGACGACGGCGGCCGATCCGCTGGGCTGCCGCCTCAATCCGGTGTCGACGACCTTCGTCGACTTCTACGACAACGGCCCCGACCAGCAGTTCGCGCGCTGGCAGGAGTACATGATCAAGGCCGCGCAGCTCGCGCGCCAGGGCGTGGCGTCCAACTACGGCCGCCCGCCGCGCTTCACGTACGCGGTGGGCACGTCCAACGGCGGCTACCAGGTGCGGCGCGCGATGGAGACGGCGCCCGAGCTGTTCGACGGCGGCGTCGACTGGGAAGGCACCTTCGTCGACGAGCACGCGCCCAACCTGCTCACCGACCTGCCGGCGGCCATCCTCAACTACAACGACTACGCGGCCTCGGGCCTCGACCCGAACAGCACCGCCGCGAAGAACATGCGCGCGGCCGGCTATCCGCCCGACATCGTCGCCAGCCCGACGTCGACGCTGTGGACCAGCTACTGGGCGCAGTTCTGGGAAGTGACGCAGTGCCAGTGGCAGAAGCGCCTCGACCCGACCTACGACACCTATGGGTCGGGCACCGGCAACTACAACTACGTGGCGCGGCTGTCGGCCTCCGACGTCGGCGCCAACGTGGCGTCGTTCGCGACCACCGGCCGCATCCAGCGTCCGCTGGTCACCGTGGCCGGCACGATGGACGCGCTGCTGCCGATCGACCACCACGCGCGCGCCTACGCCCGCAAGGTGGCCGCCGCGCAGTCGCGCGACCGCGACCACGACGGCTGGGGCCCGCGCCACGACGAGCGCGACGCCGCCTACCGCCTGTACGAGGTGCAGAACGGCAACCACATCGAGACCTACCAGGACAGCTTCCCGCAGCTGGCGCTCATCCAGCCTTACGCGCACGCGGCCTTCGACCTGATGGTGGCGCACGTCGAGACGCACGCCGCGCTGCCGGCGAGCCAGTGCATCCCCAAGGGCGGCGCGGTCTCGGCCAGCCCGTCGCAGCCCGGCCACTGCGCCGCGCTGTACGCGCCCTGAAGCGGGACGCAGGGCGGGTTACGCTGCGCTGACCCGCCCTACCTGCGCAGCTTGCGGATCCACTTGTCCAGCAGGTCGCGTCCGTCCGGCGGCAACTGCACCCAGGTGCCGCCGCAGAACAGGTCCACGCCCTTGACGACGACGTAGGTCGTCTTGATGGTGCCCGACACCGGCGTCATCCTGCCGCCCTCGTTCAGCCCCGGCACGGCGACCGCGAAGTTCAGCACCGTGGCGGGCGGGATGTGGTGCTCGGTGAGCAGGCCCACGCCGCTCTCGCACAAGTCGCGCACGCGCAGCTCGATGACGCGGCCGCCCGGCAGCTGCACGCGCGCGGGCCACGAGACCTTGACGCGCTGCTCCTTGCGGGAATCGGCGGACGGCGGCGGCAGGCCGGGCAACGGCGACGCCGGCAGGACGGGAGCAGCGGGGGGAGGCAGGTCGAACAGGGCGTCGATGTCTTCCGGCGGGGTACTCATGGGATCGGGGCGGGGTCAGGCGGCTTCTTCGGACGCGGCCGTCTCGTCGTCGGGCGCGAGCGGCTCGGTGTTGAACTGCATTCTGGCAAGTTTCGCGTACAGGCCGTCGCGCTGCATCAGTTCCTGGTGATTTCCTTCCTCGATGATGCGACCTTGTTCCATCACGATGATGCGATCGGCCTTCTGGACGGTCGCCAGGCGGTGCGCGATCACCAGCGTCGTGCGGTCGGCCATGGCGGCCTCCAGCGCGGCCTGCACCATGCGTTCGCTCTCGGCGTCGAGCGCGCTGGTGGCCTCGTCCAGGAGCAGGAGCGGCGGGTTCTTGAGCATCGCGCGCGCGATCGCGATGCGCTGGCGCTGGCCGCCCGACAGGCGCATGCCGCGCTCGCCGAGGAAGGTGTCGTAGCCCTCGGGCAGGCGGCGGATGAACTCGTCGGCGAAGGCGGCCCTGGCGGCGGCGATGACCTCGTCGTCGCTCGCGTCGGGCCGGCCGTAGCGGATGTTCTCCATCGCGTTGGCGGAGAAGACGGTGGAGTCCTGCGGCACGATGCCGATGCGCGCGCGCAGCTCGTGCAGCGAGGTCTCGCGCACGTCGACGCCGTCCACCGTGACGGCGCCGCTGCCGGTGTCGTAGAAGCGCAGCAGCAGCTGGAACACGGTGCTCTTGCCGGCGCCGCTGGGGCCCACCAGCGCCACCGTCTCGCCCGGCCTCACGCGTAGCGAGTAGTCGGCCAGCGCCGCGTGCATCGGCCGCGACGGATAGTTGAACTGCACGTGCCGCAGCTCGACGGACGACCCCGAGCCGGTGGGCGGCAGCGTGCGCGGCGATGCCGGGTCGGCGACAGGCGAGACGGCGGCCAGCAGCTCCATCAGCCGCTCGGTGGCGCCCGCCGCGCGCAGCAGGTCGCCGTACACCTCCGACAGCACCGCCACGCTGCTGACCAGCAGCATCACGTACACCACCGTCTCGCCGAGGTGGCCCGCGGTGATGCGGCCGGCGATGACCGCCTGCGTGCCCTGGTACAGGCCCCACAGCAGCGCGCCGAACGTCGCGCTGATGATGAACGCCACCAGCATCGAGCGCACCGTCGTGCGCTTGCGGGCGGTGTCGAACGCATGCTCGGTGGAGACCTCGAAGCGCGCGGCCTCGCGGTGCTCCTGCACGTAGCTCTGGACGACGGGGATGGCGTTGAGCACCTCGGCGGCGATCGCGCTGGAGTCGGCCACGCGATCCTGGCTGGCGCGGCTGAGCTTGCGCACGCGCCGGCCGAAGGCCATCGACGGCGCCACCACCAGCAGCAGGATGCCCAGCACCTGCGTCATCACGTACGGGTTGGTGACGATCAGCATCACCATCGCGCCCAGGCCCATCACCCCGTTGCGCAGCCCCATCGACAGGCTGGAGCCGACGACCTGCTGCACCAGCGTCGTGTCGGTGGTCAGGCGCGACAGCACCTCGCCGGTGGCGGTGGTCTCGAAGAAGGCGGGGCTCTGCTTGACGACGTGGCGGTAGACGGCGTTGCGCAGGTCGGCCGTCACGCGTTCGCCCAGCCAGGTCACCGAATAGAAGCGCAGCGCCGAGAACACGCCGAGCGCGACGCCGACACCGAACAGCGCGAGGAAGTGGTCGCGCAGCGCCAGCAGCCGCGCGCCGTTGGCCTCGGCGGAGGTCGCGCCGCTGCCCAGGGAGGCGGCGCCGGACAGCCCGAGCCCGCCGTCGATGAGCTTGCGCAGCACGACCGGGAAAGCCAGGGTGGTGATGGCCGCCGCCACCAGGAACAGGAGCGCGGCCAGGATGCGGCCGCGGTAGGGCCGCAGGAACGGCAGTAGCCCGGAAAGTGAGCGCGGCGAAGCCGCCTTGGCACGTTCGGAAGCAGATTTCATGGCGATCCAGTCTACGGGGCGCGGGTTACTTGAGGCTTCCAGACGCGTGACAAAGGGTATACCCCCACGCAATTAAAGCCTATTCAATGATTGTCGATGCATTGACTGCCTAAGCAAGTATATTTCGCTTCCATGTCATCCACCAACGATCCCCTCCGGGCCGACTTCTACTCCGCCGACAGCTACCGGCAGGAGGAAAGCGTGGGCGCCGTGCTCAAGGGCGTCATTGCGTCGATCACCCACCAGGTCGACCGCCGCCTGGTCGACCACGACCTGACGCATGCCCAATGGGTGCCGCTGTTCAAGCTGGCCCATGGCGAATGCGGCACCGTGGCCGAGCTTGCCCGCACGCTGCAGAGCGACCCGGGCGCCATGACCCGCGCGCTCGACCGCCTCGAGGCCAAGGGCCTGGTGGCCCGCGTGCGCTCGAGCGAGGACCGTCGCGTGGTCAACCTCGAGCTCACCGATGCCGGCCGCGAGGTCGCCGCGGTCGTCCCGGCGGTGCTGGCCGAGGTGCTCAACCTGCACCTGGCCGGCTTCTCGCACGACGAATGGCGCGCGCTGCTGAGCATGCTCAAGCGCATGCGCGCCAACGGCGACGCCCTGCG
>DATCRO010000621.1:0-19119 GCA_036569025.1 Burkholderiaceae bacterium | reverse complement strand
CGTCGGTGCCGATGCCCGTGATCGCGATGGAGGCGACCGGAGTCACCAGGTCGGTGTTCAGCAACAGGGACTGGCCGGCGGCGATGCTGAGCGTGTGCAGGGTTCCGTTGCCGCTCGGGCTGCAGGCCGACCCGTTGGGCTGGTTCCCGATGAAGGCGACGACGCCCTGGCTGGCGATCGGATCCACGTTCACCCGCTCGGCGATGCCGCCGCTGACCGACAGGTCGAGGTACCAGCCCATCGCGGAGCTGGGCGAGCTGCCGATGCCGTCCAGCACCGACGTGTCCGCATTCAGCTGGCTGCGCGTGATCGGGAAGGACACGCCGGTGGGCAGCGGTTGTCCCGGCGCGCCGTAGAACGCGCCCGACGTCGCCAGGCCGTCGACGAAGGCGTAGAAGCTCTGCTGCGCGCCGCTGGCGATGTCGCTGTCGGCCAGCAGCTTGCCCGTGCCGACCATCACGTAGCGCGTCGTGGAGTTCGGCGCGATCTCGATCAGCGGCCGGGTCGTGATCGGCTGGGCGTTGCCGCGGTCGTCGGTCAGCCTGGCGATCCGCGTGGGCGTGGGATAGGGCAGCGTGACGTCCGTCGCGCTCACGTCCAGGCGCCAGACGTTGCCCTGCAGGTCGCCTGCGTAGACCGCGTCGGCCGTCATGTCGGTGTAGTTCTCGATGTAGGTGGTCGCCTGGCCCATGTTCAGGGGCGACGAGGTCGATCCCGTGCCGGCCGGCGTGGCCACCGCCTCGAGCAGCGCGCCGCTGGACGGGTTCACGATGAAGAACCAGCCGCGGCCGTCCGCGTTGGAGTAGCCGGAAGTGAAGATGACGACCCAGCCGTACTTCTTCGTCTTGGCCACCGTGGGCGTCCCGTACGTGTAGCCCATGCGAGAGTCGGTGAACTCCCACATCACCTTGCTCGCGACGGTCGCCTCGTCGCTCCAGGTCGTCGGGTCGGTCACGTCGAGCGCGTAATAGCCCTTGCCGCCCTTGCCCAGGCCGCCGATCAGGAGCGTGCGCCACTTCGGGTCGCCCGCGGCGCCGCTGGTCCTGTTCAGGTCGATGTCGAACTCGCCGGGCGTGGCGTCCACCAGGTAGTGATGCGTGAAGGCGGGATTGCCCAGCGAGGCCAGGCCCGTGGCCGCGGCAGTGCTCGCGTTGCCGTAGACGAAGCTCGGGATGTAGGCGAACAGCTCGCTGCCCGACACCGGATTGGTGTTGTCGACCGTGCCGTCGAACGCGTGCAGCATGCCGTCGTTCGCGCCCGCGTACACCACGTTCCTGCGATTCAGGTATTGCGTCCTGTAGGCCGCGTAGCCCGGGTTGTAGGTGTCGTAGAACCCGGAATTGGGCGGGCCCACGGTGACGGGCTTGGCGTCGACGATGTCGCCGAGGCGGAACTTGCGCGTGCGGTAGACCCCGCCGTTGGCGACTTCCTTGCTCGTGTCGCCCCGCAGGTAGGCGATGTAGTTGGCGATCGACTGCGACGACGACGCGACGCCCGGCACGTTGGCGAACGACGCGTAGTACGTCCTCGAGTCGAGCGACGCCGCGCGCAGGCTGGTCAACGTGAAGGGCAGGCCCGGCGATGTCGCGTTCAGCGCGCAGCAGGTGACGATCTTGCGGGTGGCGGCCGTCACGTTCGGGTCGCCGAGCAGCGCGCGCGCATCCCATCGCTGCGTGAGCGTGGACGTGCCGTCCGCGTTGAAGACGACCGTCGAGCCGATGACCTGGCCCGTCCACGACGTGGGATCGTAGGTCGCCGAATAGCTCATCGAGCCGCTGGCGCTGACGTTGGGCGTCGGCAGCGACAGCGCGGTGCCGTTGGCCGCGTTGTTCTCCGAGACGATCTTCGCGAAGGCATTGGTCAGGCCACTGCGCATCAGGGTGGCGTTGCTCGCGGTGAAGTAGTTGTCCGGCTGCTTGTTGCTGCCCAGCGTGTTCGTGCTGTTGTACCAGCTGTCGGTCGGCAACGCGCCGCCGTACGCATAGCCGGTCGGCACCGTGAAGCCGCCGTACTTGGTCGCGTAGTAGTACTGGTTGTTGTTGACGTAGGCCTGGTACTCGAGCACGTCCAGCCAGTAGGTGCTGGCGGTGCTCACCGTCGTCACGTTGGTGTTCGCGTCGGTGAAGGTGCGCACGCCCTTGCCGGCGATGGGCACGTGGGCGTCGTAGGCCAGGCCGGCGATGTAGAACCGCCCCTCGTCGCCGGTGGCCCAGCGCCAGGACAGGTTGCTCTGGCCCTCCATCGATCCGACCAGGTTGGTCGAGGCGAAGACGTCGACGGGCGACACCCCCGATGCGTCCGCGCGCACCTCGGGCGGTTGCGCTGGCTCCAAGTCGCTCGCAGGGCTGCCGGGCAGATTGCCGTCGCGGTGGGTATTGACGTCACCGATGCCGAGGATGAAGTTCTTCTGGCAGGCGTAGATGATCGGGTCGGTCGACCAGTCCGTCACGACGGGAAAGCCGTCGGTCCAGGTGCTGGCCGTGGCGGCCGAGGCGCCCGACATGTCCGAGTATGCGGCGACGTTCGTCTGCCCCTTCAGGTATCGGAGCGAGGCGTAGTAGAGCTCGCTCACGGGGTCGTAGGTCTTGTAGGTGCCCGAGGCGTAGCCGAACTTGTTCAGGTAGTTGAGCACGCCGCTCTGGCTGACCGCCGTCCGGTTGTTGGTGGACGTGTTGGTGGCGGCCGCGTCCGCCGGGTCCGGGTTGACGATCATGACGCCGGTGGTCGCATCCCATTCCGGATTCGGATTGATCGTGGCGGTCGCGCCCGGCTGCGGGATCTTCGGACCGATGTAGGCCATGCGCGCCCGCATGACGCCGCCGTCGCGCCACGGCGAACTGTCGTTGAGGTAGCCGAACGCCGAATAGCGCAGCGAGCCGGAATACTGCTGCATCAGGCCCTCGGGCTTGGACTGGCTGCCGTAGGCGACGCAGTTGGCCTCGAGGCTCACCGTGGCATCGCACACGCGCACGTTCATGTACAGCGCATAGACGGTCGCGCCATCGGGCGAGCCGTTGGCCATGAGCGAGTCCTGGTAGTCGACGGCGGTGATGTTGGTGGGGTTGAGGTCGCCCGAACCGGTCAGCCAGAGCTTGATCCCCGCGCCCCAGATGCGCGACTTGACGCCGTTGCCCCAGTTGAAGGGCGTCGCGCCCGCCTGGTCCGCGTACGGGATGCTCTTGTTGGGGGCGTCGCCCGCCGCGCCCTGGCCCGAATGCGTTGCCTTCTGCAGGATGGTCATGCCGTTGGGCCCGGCGGTGTCGACCAGGCGGTTGCCGCCCGTCATCACCCACCGGAAGATGTCCAGCGACTGCATCGCCGCGTAGTTCAGGTAGTTGCCGCTCCACAGCGGCAGCGAGCTCGAGCTCGTGCACTGGTGGCTGGCCGACGCCGCGCCGTACGACTGGAAGTAGCTGCTGGCCGGGGACGCGCTGTTGTAGAGGTAGCGATAGCACTTCGCGCCGTCGAAGTAGCCCAGGTACAGCGTGCCGGACGCGTAGGGCGTCGTGCTGAAGTAGGCCGAGGTGTTGGCCGTCGGATATTCCACCGACAGCGACAGCAGCAGGTTGCCCGGAACGCTGGTGGTGGAGAACAGCGGCTTGTCGGCGAGGTCGACGCCTTGTGCGACCGCCGCGGAGGCCGCCAGCAGCGCGAGGACGAAGGCGATCGGCGACAGCAGTCGCGAACGGACAGGAGCAAGCAGGGTCGATGGCATGGGGTCAGCCCGCGGTGGTCTGGATATAGGCTTCGGTATTGCGCGGGCCGGTGACCCGCACGCTGATGCGAAACACCGAGCGGCCGCCGCCGCGCGGCTTGCGTGTCAGGGAGTGGCCGGTGCCCCCGGGAGGGGTGACGTTGTTCAGGTAGGCGCACGCGCTCGTCCCGAACGCCGATGTCCCGGCGACGCACTGGCGATCGATGACCCAGCGGATCACGATGCCGTCGGCCCCCGGCGTGGCGCAATTGGGCAGCGTGACGCCGGCGCCGTTCATGCACGAATAGCCGGCCGAGTCGTAGGCGCTGTTGCTGACGAGGACTGCCGGCACGCCGATGCCGCCCGGGGGCGACGCGAGGCGGCTTGCCGAATAGTGCGCCGCCGCGAGGTCGGCGCGGCGCGCGCTCTCGGCATAGACCGCTCCGCCCGCGTTGAGGGCCGCCTTCGCCTGCGCGATCGCCAGCTCCGCCCGGTTCGTCAGGTCGCGCCGGAAGGCCAGGTTGCCGACGACGCCGGACGACGTGTCGACGCTGCGCACCACCGCCGCGACCGCGATCAGCATCAGCACGAGCGCGATCAGCGTGAACACCATGACGATGCCGCGCTGGGGCCGGAGTGTCCGCACGCCGCGCAGGCGCCGGGCTCGATGTGAAAGGGTCGGCGCGCTCATCAGAATCCGTTGTTGCGAATGGGGACGGTCGTCTCGACGACGCGATAGCGGAAATGCTGTTCCGCCGACGTCAGCGTGCGCGTGATGGCCAGGCCGGGAAGGTCGGTGAACATGGTCAGCGCATGCGGCGTGACGGCGTCCTTCTCGGGCAGCGCCGTGCGCAGGATCAGCGCCACGCGCACGGCCAGGATGTTCTTCAGCCGCGTCGTCGCACCGACGCTGCCGTCCGAAAGGGCCGCGACGGAATACGCGCTGGTCGCGCCCGCGTCGACCCACTGGTCGACCTTGTTGTCGGCGTTCGCGGAGGAGTGGATGCCATAGACGGCGTGCATCTCGAACACGCCTTCCGCCTGGGCCTGCGCACTGCTGCCCGAGACCTGCAGCAGGTCGTAGCCGTACAGGGTGTCGTTGTCGCCCACGCCGATGAGCTGGAACGACGGGGGCTGGCTGGTGCCGGAGGCGGTCGGCGCCCCGAGGTCGAACGCGACCGGACCGTCGGTGAGGCTCGTGATCGCCGCGCTGCCGATGCTCGCGCTGGCGTAAGTGCTGTCCGATCCGCCCAGGGGCAGCGTCGTGCCCGTTCCCGAGGTGGTCAGCGAAGACGACACCTGCGAGACCATGCAGTTCGCCGCCCCGCCGCCCGGCGACTGGTGGTGGTCCGCCACCAGCAGCAGGTCGCCCGGCGAGAACTCGGTCAGGTTGTCGATGGCGAGGTGGTCGGCCGCCGGCGGCGCCGACAGCGGCGAGGGGACCTGCGACGCATCGTTGCCGGCCGACATCACGACGAGCACGTCCGATGCCTTGCCGCTGATGTTGGGCATCGTCTGCCCGGGCAGGATGAGCACGGGGGCGAGCCGGAACACGCCGCTCGTGCCCGGATCGACGGACGCGAACGGCGCCGGCAAGGGCCCGGTCAGCGGCAGCACCTGGTGGCCCGACCTGGCGGCGAACAACGTGCAGCCATAGGCAAAGCTGCTGCCCTGGCCCAGGCCCGTGCCCGCGCTGCGCATCCAGCGATCCAGCTGGAACATCGCCAGCGCGCCGGCCTGGTCCAGGTCGGAGGTCGAGCCGAGCGTGCGCCGCCGCCCCTCGAATGTCGACAACACCATCATCACGGCGATCGACAGCACCATGCCGATGACCAGCGCGACCATCATCTCGATCAGGGTCACGCCGGCTTGCGGCGAAGGGCTGCGCTTCATTGGATCACCACGGTGGTCGTGTACCGGTTCGACGCGGCGGCGGTCTTGGCCGAAGGTGCCTTCCAAGTGACCGTGATCACCGCGCAATTGGCCACGCCGGTGCAGGCGGTCACCGTGCCGGAGCCGTTGGGCAGTCCGGAGGCCGACGGCGTGGCGATCTTCGACGTCCACGCGGCGAGGTCCGCCGGCGCCGGCGTGGAGGACTGCGTGGCCCACAGCGTGCTGACCATCTCGTTGGCCAGCAGCGCGGCGCGTGAACGGTTGCCGTTCTGCGTCGCGGCCTGCACGGCCACGGCCTGCATCGCGGCGGCCCCGAGCAGTCCGAACGAGAAGACCAGGATCGCGATCAGGACCTCGATGAGCGTGAACCCGCGGGTCGATCGGCGCAGGCCCGGCATGCGGTGGCGTTGCTGCATGGTCAGCACCCGTCCGGATCGGCGCTGGAGATCGCCTTGGCCGCGTCGCACATGCGCACGCGGCCGCCGGCGTAGACGAGCACCTTGAAGTAGCGCGACGCGCCGGCGTCGCGCGACACCTGGAAGACCGCGGGATCGCCCGCCGTGCAGGCGGTCGACAGGCTGTTGGCCGCGGCCGCCAGGCTCGTCTGGCGGCCGAGCGCGTTGAAGCAGACGAGCGCCGGGCCGCTGATCGTCACCCGGTGCTGGGTGCCCTCCGTCGACTTCAGGATCAGGCCCAGCGAAGCCTTGGTCTCGTCGGAGCCGCCGAGCACGTTCAGGGTCGCGAACCAGTTCGGCGCATACGCGGCCGGCGCGGAGTTGACCGACGGCTGCGCGTCCGTCGTGAGCGCGAACAGGCTCGTCCGTCCCTTGGCCACGGCCGTCGCCTGCGTGAGGCGGATGGCGTTGGTCAGCGACTCCGCGGCCGCACGCACGTGCGCGTCGGCGGTCCAGGTGCCGTAGGCCGGGATGGCGACCACCAGCAGGATCGCGATCAGTGCCACCGTCACCATCAGCTCGATGAGGGAGAAGCCGCGCGGCATCGCGGTCGGCCGCCTCAGCACGAGTCGCCCTTGCGCATGATCCAGCAGGCGTTGTTCGCCGGCACGCTGCCCCACGAGGTCGGGAAGGAGACGGTGGCCATGTTGTTGGCCTGGTCGATCGTGTACACGGCGCCGGCGACCGTGCCGGTGCCCGTGGCGCGCAGCGTGTAGGTCGTCGCCGTGGGAACGTCCGACGCGGCCGAGCAGCCCACGGTGAACGGGGTGCCGTTGCTCGCGACGACGGCGTTGGCCACGCAGGGCGTCACGATGGCCGGCGCGGAGACGGTCGCGTAGGTGCGGTTGTCCTGGTAGTACTGCTCCATCTGCGTGCGCATGTTCGCGAGCGCGTTCGTGCCCGCGACGAGCTTGCCGCGGATGACGTAGTTCCTGTACGACGGCAAGGCGATCGCCGTCAGGATGCCGACGATCGCGACGGCGATCATCACTTCGATCAGCGTGAAGCCGGCATGGCGCTTCGTGCGGCATTTGCCCGGGTTGGAAGACATGGATGGCATCGCAGTTATAGACATGGATCTACGTTGTAGATATAACTCTACATACCGATTCCGGCGCGTGCAACCCTGCGGCGCGGTGAACTCGTGACGAAATGCCTGCGCCGGCACGGCGCGATGAACCACTCCCGAGATGTCGAAACCCGAAACGCGGAAATCCGAAACCGAAGCCCGGCGTCTCTGGCTGCGGCTGTCCGAGTACCTGCAGCGGCGCATCCGTCTTCGGCGCAGCGGGCTTGCGTGGCGGCTGGCGCTCGAGCCCGCCGGCGCGCCGCGGCAGGCGCCACCGGCGCCGCGGCCACGACCCGTCCGGCGCCCCCAGCTGCCGCCGATGCCCGGCGCCCACGCGTCGGCGGCGCGCCACGAGCTTCGCGTCCTGCTGGACCACGTGGCCGGCGCGCGCCGCGTCTGGCCCTCGCTCGCGCTGCTGGAGCGGGTGCTCGGCTCGGACAGCGCGGACAACATCCATCGGGTGGAGGCCGCCGTGCTGCGGCATGCCGCACGGGCGCTGGACCAACTGGGAGACGATCTGTTCGGGCCCGGCCTCGTCGTCCTGCGGCGGCGGGTCGAACTCGTCCTGCGCCGCAAGCACGGCGACCGTCCTTCGCACTGGGTGCGGATGCCGCCGCCGGTGGGCCCGGAACAGGCCGCGGCTTTCGGCGACAGCCTGACCGACTACATCGAGATGGATCGGGTGCCGCTGGCCGCGACCCCGGCTCGTGCCGGACGACGCAGCGCGCACCCGGCCCGGGGCGAAAAGGAAAGAAGCGTAGTGTAATATCTACATTCCATCCGAAGCGCGCCCGCTGTCGCGACCTTCCAGCCCTGCGTCGAAAGTTCCCGCCATGTCCACCTCTGCCGCGGCAGCCGTCCAGAAGCACCGCATCCTCGTCGCCGATGACCATGCGCTCGTGCGCGAGGGCATCGGCAAGGTGCTGGGCCTGGACGAGCGGCTGGTCGTGGCCGGCGAAGCCGTCTCGGCCGCGGAGGTCCTCGCACGGCTCAAGCGCGGCGGCATCGACCTGGTGCTGCTCGACCTGCTCATGCCGGGCGCGACCGACGTCGACCTCATCAAGCGTGTCGTCGCGGCACATCCCCGGTTGCCGGTGCTGGTGCTGACCATGCACGCCGACCCGCACATCGCGCGGCGTGCGCTCGAGGCGGGCGCGCTCGGCTATCTCACGAAGGACGCCTCGCCCGAGCTCCTGGTCGATGCCATCCACCACGTGCTCGCGGGCCGCAGCTACGTCGATCCCTCGCTCAGCGGCGCGCTGATCCGCGGCGAGCCGGCGAGCCCGCGCGAGCAGCTGGAGCAGCTGTCGACGCGCGAACGGCAAGTGCTCGTCGCGCTCGTCACGGGCCGCTCGGTGATGGACATCGCCGACGAACTGCAGCTCGCACCGAACACCGTGAGCACCTACAAGGGGCGGCTCATGGAGAAGCTGGGCCAGACCAGCCTCAGCGACCTGGTGCGCTATGCGCTGCGCCATGGGTTGGTCGACTGAGAGGCTGCGCGCGATCGTCGTCGCCGTCACGCTGGCCGCCACGGCCGGCGTGGGCCACGCGCAGATCGCGGACATGGAGCCCTACCAGGAGAGCGCGGGACTGACCAGCATGGCCGTCGAGTGCCTCGCGCAGGGCCCCGACGGCACGATGTGGATCGGCACGGACAACGGCCTGTTCGTCTTCGACGGCTTCCGGATCCGCCGGGAGACTCTGCCCAAGGGCGCGGCGGCCACGATCACCGACCTGCAGGCCGACCGGTTCAACCGGCTCTGGATCGCGACCGACACGGGCCTGTACCTGCGCCGCGAGGATGCCGGCGTCGCGCACTGGAGCGCCATCGTCGATCCGCAGGGCGTGGGGCTGGCGGCCTGGGGCAAGCAGCGCGTCGCGGTCGACGAGCACGGCGCCGTGTTCGCGATGGACCGGCGCAGCCGCATCTGGACGATCACCGTGCCGCCCCGCCTGCCCGACAAGGTGGTCGCGAGCCGGATGACGATGCCGGCGTACGAACCTTACGCCGGCGCCTACGACGCCGACGGGGGGCCGCTGCGCGCGGTCGGACCGGCCCTGTGGTTCGGCTGTGGCCACGGGCTCTGCCGCTGGCTGGACGGGCAGCTCCGGGCCTGGGGCCCCGACCAGGGCCTGCCGGCCGACACCTGGGCCAGCCTGCTGGCCGCCCGCGATGGCAGCGTCTGGGCCCGCGGCGACCGGCACCTCGCGCGGCTGGCGCCCGATGCCGATCGATTCGAGACCGTCGATGCGCCGTCCGCGACGCTGTGGCCCGGCACCATCGCCATCGCCGAGGATCTCGAAGGGCGCATCCTCACCGCGGTCGAGGACGGCGTCGCCCGCTGGGATGGCCGTTCATGGCGACGCTGGACGCCGCACGAAGGCATCCCGGAGACGGCCGTGCGCGCCTTGCTCGTCGATGCCGACGGAGAGCTGTGGACGGGCTCGGCCGGGCGTGGCGTGCATCTGTGGACCGGCTATGGCCGCGTCGAGCACTGGACGTCGGTGTCGGGCCTGCCCTCGCCCGTGGTCTGGTCGTTCGCGCGCGACGGCGCCGGGCAGATGCGCGTCGCCACGTCACGCGGGCTGGCGGCGCTCGACCCGCGGACGCGCCGATTCGTCGCCGTGGAGCCGCTGTTCGCACCGACGCCGGGCGGCAGCCTGGCAACCGACGACGCCGGCACTGTCTGGTGGGTCGACGCGGGACACGTCATGTCGCTGGCGCCCGGCATGCGCCGCGCCCGCGTCGCCTTCCGGGATCCCGCGATCGACGTCGTTCTGCAGGGCGCCCATTCGATCGTGCTGTCGGGAACAAGTTCGGCCGAACGACTGGTGCCTGCCCCCGCAGGCCCGGTGCGTCAGCCGTTGCCCGCGCACATGCCCGATCCGAGCTCGCTCGTCGCGGTGGTGAGCGACGGACAACGCGAGTGGTTCCTCGTGGGCAACGGCGCGTGGCGCATCGATCGCGGCGGCTGGGAGCCCTTGCGCGACGAACGCGGCAACCCGATCGAGGTGATGGGAGCGGCGGCATTCGCCGGTCCGTCCGAGTTCTGGGCGCACGACTCCAAGGGGCTGGCGACGTACCGGGTCGTGGACGGAACGGCGCGACTGAAGCAGCGCATCGATCCGTCGCAGCTCGGCACGGCAGACATCGAATTCCTTGGCGCCGACAGCGAACGCCGTGTCTGGGTCGGCACCGATCGCGGCGTGTTCGTCCATACCGACGCGCGCTGGATGCAGCTCGATCGCGACAACGGGCTGCTCTGGAACGACGTGGACACCGGCGCCATCCACTTCGACGCCGACGGCGGCGTCTGGATCGGTTCGAGCAAGGGCGTGACCCATGTGCTTCCAGGCCGGCTTGCCGCGGACGCCCCGCGCTTGCGCGTCGCGGAGGTCCGCTTCGGGGACCGTCCGGGTGCGCGGGCGATGCCACCGCGCGTCGACTGGGACGATCGCCGGCTGCGACTGACGCTCCAGACGGCACAGATCGCGCGCGGCCGCTCGATGCGCCTGGAGTACCGGTTGAACGACGCGCAGACCTGGGAAGGCTTCGTCGGCAACGTGCTGCAGCTCGAGTCGCTCGAGGCCGGCGACTACCGGCTGCAGGTGCGCGCGGCCGCGAACGCGCCGCTCCTGCAGGCCGGCATCCCGCTGGAGCTCGCGTTCACGGTCGCCCCGCCGTGGTGGCGATCGACTCCGGCGCGCATCACGTACGTGCTCGGCCTGGCCGCCGCGTGGTTCCTGTCGATGCAACTTCTGCGGCTGCGTGCACGCGCGATGCGCACCCGTCTCGAGCAGGCCATCGCCGATCGGACCGCGGAGCTCGAACGCTCGCGTGAGCTGGTGCGCAGCCTGGGCGTGCACAACACGCGCCTGCTCGAGGAAGAACGCAAGCGCGTCGCCCGCGAGCTGCACGACGAGATGGGCCAGCAGCTGGCGGCGCTGCGGATGGAGATCTCCGTCCTCAGGCGGCGCACCTCGGACCATGACGCGTCGTCCACGGAAGCCGCGCTCGGCATGCTGCTCGTTCGCGTGGAGGACCTCGTGACGGGCATGCGCAGCGTCGTCGCGGAGCTGCGGCCTCCGGCTCTGGACGGCGGCCTGGCTGCGGCGCTGGACTGGCTGGTCGCCGCGTTCGAGCGCCACGCCGACCTGCCTTGCGTCGCCGAGATCGACGAGTGCGCGACGCTGCTCTCGCCGGACGCCGCGGTGATGGTGTTCCGCATCGCGCAGGAGTCCTTGAACAACGTGCGCAGGCACGCCCGCGCCGGCCGCGTTTGGCTTCGCCTGGCCCGGGCCGGGCAAGGGTGCGAACTCACGATCACGGACGACGGCGTCGGATTCGATCCGGCGGCCCGGACATCGGGATACGGCATCCTCGGCATGGAAGAGCGCGCCATCGCCCTGGGCGGCACCCTCGCGATCACCAGCGCCACGGGCCAAGGCTGCACCGTCCGGCTTCGGCTGCCGCTGCCCGAGTCGGGGCCGGCCTCCGGATCGCGTTGAAGGACCGGCCAACGCAGACGCGCGGATTCAGGAGTCGGGCCGCGCAGCAGGCAAGACGCCGCGGGCTTCGGACAGCGGCAGCCGCAGCCGCACCTCGGTGCCCTGGCCAGGCCGGCTGTCGATGTCCAGGCTGCCGCCGAGCGCCCGGGCTCGCTCCTCCATGCCCAGGATGCCGAAGCCGGCCGTCCGCTCCGAAGGATCGAACCCGCCGCCGTCATCGCTGACTCGCAGCTCGCAGCCGCCGTCGGTGCGCTGCAGCCGCAGCGAGACTTTCGACGCCACCGCATGCCGTCGGGCGTTGTTCAGCGATTCCTGGGCGATGCGAAAGACCATCGCCGCCGCGTCCGCGGACAACAGGCTCGCGCAGGCATCGACATCGACCTCGCAGTCCAGCTGCGTCTGCCGCTCGAAGTCGGACACCAGCCAGTCCAGCGCCGCGGCCAGCCCGCCGTCCAGTGCCGGGGGCCGCAGCTCCGCCACGATGCGACGGACACTGACGACCAGGCCGTCGACCCGGCCGAGCAGCATGCCCAGCGCGGCATCGGACGACGCCTGGGCGGCCGCCACCCGCCCCTGCCGCAGGACGGCGATCTCCATGCGCAACGCGGCCAGTTGCTGACCCATCTCGTCGTGCAGCTCGCGCGCGACGCGCCGGCGCTCCTCCTCGAGCAGCCTGGCATTGCGCGCACCCAGGCTGCGCACCAGCTCACGCGAGCGTTCGAGCTCCGCGGTGCGCTCGGCGATCGCGTGTTCGGCCTGGTGACGCCCGATCGCATAGCGGATCGCGCGTGCGAGTTGACGGCCATCGATCTGGCCCTTGATCAGGTAGTCCTGCGCTCCCGCCTGGAGCGCCTCGACCGCGACGTCCTCGTCATCGAGCCCGCTCAACACCACCAGCGCCGGCAGCCGAACGCCGGACGCGACCAGGTGCTGCACCGTCGCCAGGCCTTCGGATTCCCCGAGGCCCAGATCGAGCACGACCACGTCGGGCCGCCGCGCGCCGAGCATCGCCACGCCGGCGGCCAGCGTCGCGGCGTGGCGCAATCGAAAGTTGCCGGCGGCCGGCGAACTCTCCAGCAGCAGGCCGAAGAAGCGGGCGTCGGCGGCGTTGTCCTCGATGAGGAGGACGTCGACCGGCGGCGCTGTCGTCGGCTGCGAGCTGAGGGGCATCGCCCGGTCCATGGGTTTGCGCGATCGAAAGGCGGCTGGTGATGGCCAGATTGTGAACCCCGGCCGGCCATGCGTCACCGGGCGCAACCCGCGCGTCCGACCCTCGACCGCGACAGTGACAAGCGTCACGCCCCGGCCGCGGTCGCATTCGGCGCCATCGCCCGGTCATGTCGCGATCATGACCTGCGTCGTGCCGCGCACGACCATCCTCTGCAGGTCCGGATCGATGGCGATCCGGCGGCAAGGGAGCGGGTGCATGGGCGCCATGACGACGGATTTCCAGGGTTCTTCCAGTGCGGGGGCGCGCGGCCGCGCATCGGGCTTCTCGTTCATCGAGATGATGCTCACGCTGTCGGTGGGCGGAATCGTCCTCGCACTGGCCGTGCCGTCGTTCGACCGGGCGATCGCGGACATCCACACCCGCAGCACCGCGCAGCAGCTGGCCGGCGCCCTGCGGCTCGCGCGCGCCAGCGCCGTGACGCGCAACCGCCCCGCCGCCTTCATGCTGACGGACGCGGCGCCGCAGACCGATGCGGTGGCCGCAGTCCATGCAGGCAACTGGCTCGTCAAGTTCCTGCCGTCGACCCCGCGCCCGCAAGCTGCCCGGGGCGCGGACGTCATCCTGGCGACGACGGCGTCCGCCCGCGACCGCGTGACCCTCACCGGGCCCGCGCAGGTGTGCTTCGATGCGCAGGGCCTGCAGATGTCGACACCGGACACGCCGGATGGCACGCGGATCGCCTGCGCGCAACCCGGCGCGGACCTCGGCGGCGTGACGTCCTACCTGGTGGCGCGATCGGATGCCACCCGCCAGTACAAGGTGCGCGTCTGGCGCACCGGACGGGTGGACATCTGCGACATGGCCAGGACGCACGGCAAGGACCTGGACGGATGCGCGTGACGACGACGACAGGCCCTGCAGCGCATCGGTGCAGAAACACGGCGGCGGCTCCGGCTGCATGCCTGCCGGCACAGGTGCGATACCGCGGCCGACACGCGCAATCGCGGGCCAGCGTCCGGTTTTCGCGAGGCAATTCACGCTTTCCCGGGCCGGCGCGCCGCGGTCAGAACCGGGTCATGCGTCGCGCGGCGATGTTTCCTACATTGAATCTTCCTCGTCAACCAGGGCATGCCGCATGAGCATCGAAGTGGATCGGCACGGCAGGCGCACGGCGTGGCTCACGGCGCGCCTGTGCACGGTGCTGGGCGTCTCGGCCATCGAATCGCGTGACTGGGCCGTCGCCGCATTGACGCACGACATCGGGAAGCTGGACCTGCCGCCGGCACTCCTCGCGAAACCGGGCGCGCTCGACGCGGACGAACGCTGCCTGGTGGAGCGGCACTGCATCGCGGGCGCGAAGCGCCTCATGGCGCGGGCCCGTCCGGACGGCGACGAGACGACGACCGCGGCGATCGCCGTCGCCCTGTCCCATCACGAGTGGTGGAACGGCCAGGGATATCCGTTCGGACTCGCGGGCACCGCGATTCCGCGCTGCGCACGCATCGTCGCGATGGCGGACGTGCTGGACGCGCTGACGAGCGTTCGCCCGTACAAGCCCGCCTGGCCCCTGCAGGCCGCCCTCGACCACGTCCTCGCCCGACGCGGCACGCAGTTCGACCCTGAATGCGTGGACGCCATGGAGATCGCCGCGCGCACGCTGCCGGCAGACTGGCAAGGGACGGCCCAGGCGTGGGGACTCCAGATGACGCTCGAACTCGGCCGCCCGGCTCGCGTCCTGCTCGACGCCACCTGAAGGAAAGCGTCGCGGCCCGCGCCTGCGTGAAAAAAGTTCCGGAACGGATGCCTCGGCGCTGTAGACACGTGTAGACATATCACTACACAATGGCACCTACACCACCACCATCCGAGCCGAGTCATGTTCGTCGTTCCGGTCCACTTGCCTCCTGGCGCGCCCCCGGCGCCGGGGGATGTCGATGAAACGCTCGCGCTCGTCCGCCACGAACCGGTCATCCGATTCGGGCGCTGCGAACTGCGCACCGCCCGGCGCGAGCTGTTCGTCGACGGCGTCCGCCGGCCCCTCCAGCCGCGTCCCTTCGATCTTCTCGTCTATCTCGTCGAGAACGGCGACCGGGTGGTGACCAGCGAGGAACTGCTGTCGCAAGTCTGGGGGGACGCCTCGGTGCAGCGCTGGTCGCTGCCGGCCGCCGTCCTGCGCCTGCGCCGCGCCCTGGGTCCGAACCACGGCGACGTCATCCGGACCTATCAGCGCGTGGGATATCGATTCGTCGCGCCGGCCATCCCGGCGTCGATGTAGTCGCATGTCTACATCATGACGACTTCGAATCTCTACCAGCCGATGAACATGATCCCGTTGCATGCCGCTGCCCCCAACGACGCGAACGCCTTGCTGGCGCGGGCGGCCGCCCCGGCGCGCGACCGACGCTCGCATGCAAGAAGGCGCGGCGATTTCCTGTTCGGCCGGCGCGAGGTGTCGGCGGCCCGGCGCGAAGTCCTGGTCGACGGCAAGCCGCGCACGCTGCAGCCGCGCCCGTTCGACGTCCTCGTCTACCTGATCGAGCATCGCGAACGGGTGGTCTCGACCGATGAACTCCTCGACCACATCTGGAAAGACGAATTCGTGCAACCTGGTTCGCTGGCCGCCGCCGTCATGCGCATCCGCAAGGCGTTGCTCGATGTCGGGGCCGACGCGGGCGCGATCATCCGCACCCACCAGGGCATCGGGTACCGCTTCGTCGCCGAGCTCGACGGTGATGATCCTGCGGGCACGGCGGAACACGACGCCTGACGCTCGACCGGCTCGCAACCCCAGCCGACGAGCGCGTGAGACGCCCCGGACGCATACGTAGACGGGTATGGGTGCAACCGACCTGGACGGGAACGAGGAGCGATTCGGTCCGTCCCGGTTGCCGGTGCGATCCATTGAAGGCCCGGCTGCTCTCCGACATGCGCGCGCAGCGCTTCCAGGGACACGGGCATGGCCAGGAAGACGTTGATGCCGGCCTGCAGGCCAGCGTCACGCTGCTCGGCGCCGGCTGAAGCCGAGAGGGCGATCTCCGGCCCCTTGCTCAGATCGGCATCCTGGCGCAGGTGCGTGGCCGACATGCCATCCATGGTCGGCATGACGCTGTCCAGGAGGGCCGTCGCTCCGGAAGTCGCTCCTGCAGCCTCACGCGGGTCGCGAAAGCGGATGGGATCGCATGAAAGCCGGCGAGGCCAATGAAAAAGCCCAAGTCGTTGGTCGGCTTGGGCTTTTCGGGATCATCCGGCACCAATTGGAACCAGCTGACATCTGCAAATGGTGGAGCCGGGGGGAATTGAACCCCCGTCCGCAAGCCATCGCCGGACAGTTCTACATGCGTAGTTCTCTGGTTTGGATCTCGCACCAGCGGTCGCGCAGGAACACGCTACCGATGGCGCCAGCTACTTGATCTCATCCCCTGCCCAGTAGCCCGACAGGAGACCAGCCAATGTGAATGACCTCTCAGCTCAGGATCTTGCGATCAAGTGCCCGGCCCATCGGCCAACCGTTGAGAGGCTCACGGGTATTAAGCCGCGAGAGCGTACGAAGAGTCGTTCGCAGTTACTTTGTTTCCAGTGGATTTACGAGCGAACTGGTGCTCGGCATGCCCTGCGCCGGATCCGTACCCACGTCGAAACCTGGTCGGCCCCAGTACAGCGCATTTTAGGGCAAGCCGCCGGCCTTCAAGGGACGATCGCCGCTGCCGTCGCGCAGAGCAGGCCGGAAAACGACAAAGGGCGCGCCGCATCGCTGCGGGGCGCCCTGGTCGGACGGGCTTTCAGCCCGACTCGATCAGTTGCGGCGACGACGGCGCGCCGACAGGCCGATGATGGCCAGGCCCGCGGCGAACAGGCCCATCGTGGCCGGCTCGGGGACGGCCAGCGCCGTGAAGTCGTCGAACGACGTGCCCAGGCTGTCGGAGGTACCCGTCGCGGCGATGGTGAACGTCGTGAAGTTGCTGCCGGCCGTGAAGACCATCGTTTCCTGCAGCCAGCCGTCGGACGGGGCATTGCCCACCAGCGAAGCCGAAGTCACGCCGCCTGACAGCACCACGGCCTCGAAGCCCTCGGAAGCAGCGGCGACGCCGGCGCGGTTCTGGTACCAGAACGACACCTCGTAGGTTTTCCCGATGGTGGTGGCGAAGCTCTGCGTGATGCGGTCGTTCTCGTAGCCGTCCAGCTCGATGAAGTTGTTGCCGTCCTGCGCGCTGCCCGCCACGTCATTGCGGATCTCGAGGCCGTGCGGCGACGGCAGGAAACTGCCGGCCTGCGTCACCGTCCAGCCCGGCACGACGTGGTAGGTGCTCCACGTGCCCGCGGGCTGCGTGATGGACTCGAAGCTGCCGTCGACGAACAGGTTGGTCGCGGCGGACGCCGAGACGGACGCGACGGCCAGGGCAGCCATCGCCAGGATCTTCTTCATGGGATACCTCCGTTTGAACTCGACCATGTTAGTGAGTCCGCATGTCGCAAGGCTGTCGCGGGGTGTAACGGAATTACCCGATTTGCCGGTTTTCATGTGACGGTCGTCACAACTCGGCAGGACACCCCCTAAATTGAACCGGCCGGTGGCCGATAACGCGCGCCGCCTCCCACACGCCCGTCGCGCAGCTCAAGCACGAACCCTGCCAGGCGCGGACGCCTCGCCCGCAGGCGAGCTGCGTCGGCGGCGCGTCAGCCCGCGCGCGCCCGAAGCCAGTCCAGCACCTGGGACGGTGCATCGACCAGGCGCTCCGCACCCCAGCTGTGCGCCGGCTCGCCGAGGCCGAGATAGCCCCAGGTGGCCGCCAGCATGGGCATGCCCGCGGCGCGCGCGGCCTGCGCGTCGCGCAGGTCGTCGCCGACGTAGGCCACGTGCTCCGGCGCCAGGCCCAGCGTGCGAGCCGCATGCAGCAGCGGCTCGGGGTGGGGCTTGGAGTGGGGCGTGGTGTCGCCGCAGACGACCACGCCCGCGCGCTGCGCGAGGCCCAGGCCCTTGACGATGGGCAGCGTGAAACGCGTGGCCTTGTTGGTGACGATGCCCCACGCGATGCCGCCGGCCTCGAGCGCCGACAGCATCTGCAGCACGCCGTCGAACGGCCGCGTGAGTTCGAGCAGGCCGGCCTCGTAATGCGCCAGGAAGGCGTCGCGCAGGCCCTCGAAGCGCTCGTCGCCGGGCGCGACGCCGAAGGCCACGCCCACCATGCCGCGCGCGCCGGAGCCCACCATCGGACGCAGCGATTCCAGCGCCAGCGGCTCCAGGCCGTGGTCGGCGCGCAGGCGGTTCGCGGCGCCGGCCAGGTCGGGCGCGCTGTCGATCAGGGTGCCGTCCAGGTCGAACAGCACGCCGCGCAGGGGCGCGCTCACGAGCTCGCCGCCGGACGCCGGCACGCCACCATGTAGTTGACGGAGGTGTCGCCCGACAGCCAGTAGCGCTGCGTCAGCGGGTTGTACTCCAGGCCGGCGAGCTCGAGCGTCTCGAGGCCGGCCTCGCGCGCGAAGCCGGCGAGTTCGCTCGGGCGGATGAACTTGGCGTACTCGTGCGTGCCCTTGGGCAGCAGCTTGAGCAGGTGCTCGGCGCCGACGATCGCGAACAGGAAGGCCTTCGCGTTGCGGTTGAGCGTGCTGAAGAACACCATGCCGCCCGGCTTGACCAGCCGCGCGCACGACGCGACCACGGAGGCCGGATCGGGCACGTGCTCGAGCATCTCCATGCAGGTGACCGCGTCGAAGCTGGCGGGACGCTCGGCGGCCAGCGCCTCGACCGCGACCTCGCGGTACTCGAGGTTGCCGACGCCCGACTCCATCGCGTGCAGCTTGGCGACCTTCAGCGGCTTGACCGACAGGTCGATGCCCAGCACGCTTGCGCCGCGCTGGGCCATCGACTCGGCCAGGATGCCGCCGCCGCAGCCCACGTCGAGCACGCTGCGGCCGTGCAGCGGGGTGCGCTGGGCGATCCAGTCCAGTCGCAACGGGTTGATGCGGTGCAGCGGCTTGAAGTCGCCTTCGGTGTCCCACCATTTGTGGGCGAGTTCACCGAATTTCTCGAGTTCCTGGGGGTCGGCGTTCGTCATGGTCTGAATGCTAGCGCCTCGCGGGCGCGGCCCCGCGAATAACCGGAAGCTGCAAAAGAAAAGACCCGCTCGAGGCGGGTCTCAGGATTCTCGCGAATCGCGCGAAGCCTGTCGACTTCGCGGCGAACCGGGGATTACTTGCCGGTGGCGCGGGTACCGACCACTTCGATTTCCACGCGGCGGTTCTTCGCGCGGCCTTCGGCGGTCTTGTTGTCGGCGACCGGCTGCTTCTTGCCCTTGCCTTCGGTGTAGACGCGGTTGGCTTCCACGCC
>DATCRO010000620.1:0-3118 GCA_036569025.1 Burkholderiaceae bacterium | reverse complement strand
CCACACGAGGCCGACGACGATGCCCAGGTGCCCCAGCTGCGGCGGCATGCCCTGCGTGGTGCTGCCGGCCGACTCCGACGCCAGCGACGCCTCGCCGCTGGTGAAGGTCTTGGAACGGTCCGGCGTCACGCCCGGCGGCGTGGCCCCGCCCAGCTGCACGCCGACCGCGCCGGCCGCGGCGGCCAGGATGATGCCCTCGTTGGCGTGCTTCCACAGCCCGGCGTCGCGCTTCCAGCCGTCGATGGCGTCCTGGAAGTTGCCGACCACGGCGAAGCCGAACGCGGTCAGCCGCGCGGACCTGCGCGACCGCCTGCTGATCCTGCTGGTCGGCCTCGGCCAGGTCGCGCTGCCGTGCATCGTGGTGACGCAGCCGCTGCTGGCATTCGCGTCGCGCCCGCAGCCCGATGCCTGCACGGTGCTCGGCGTCGTCGTCATGCTGGCCGGCCTGCGGCTGTTCTGGCGCTCGCACGCGGACCTTGGCGAGAGCTGGTCGGTGACGCTGGAGCTCAACGCCGACCATCGCCTTGTCACCGAAGGCGTCTACCGCCATGTGCGGCATCCGATGTACGCGTCGTTCCTCGTGCTGGGCGTGGGGCAGGCGCTGCTGGTCGCCAACTGGATCGCGGGCCTGTCCGGTCCCGCCGCGGTGGCGTTGCTGATGGCCGTGCGACTGCCGCGCGAGGAGGCGATGATGATCGAACGCTTCGGCGACCAGTACCGCGACTATTCCCGGCGCGTCGGCGCGATCTTGCCGCGACGTCGGCAGGCCGGGGCCGCTTGAGCGCTGGCCGCCGGCGCGCGCTCATCGCGCGGCCGGCAATGCATTGGCTCGGCGGCGTTCGAAGAACGCAAACAGCACCATCCCCGCCAGCATCGCGGCGACGAACACGACGGCCTTGGGTTCGCCGACCCCCAGCGCGACGATGGCCGGACCGGGGCAGAAGCCGGCCAGGCCCCAGCCGGTGCCGAACAGCAACGCGCCCGCGACGAGGCGGCGGTCGAGGCCGCTCTTGGTCGGTAGCTGCATCGCTTCGCCGAGCACAGATGTCTTGCGACGGCGCGCCGCCGCGAAGGCCACGGTGGCCGCGCCCACGGCGCCGCCCATCACGAACACCAGGGACGGATCCCACGCGCCGGCGAGGTCGAGGAAGCCCAGCACCTTGGCCGGATCGGCCATGCCGGACAGCAGCAGGCCGAGTCCGAAGACGAGGCCGGCGATGAAAGCGGTGACGATGCGCACGTCAGCCTCCGAGCAGGTGGCGCACGACGAACACGACGGCGAAGCCGGCCGCCATGAACGTGGCGGTGGCCGCGACCGAGCGCAGCGAGCCGCGCGAGATGCCGCACACGCCGTGACCGCTGGTGCAGCCCGAGCCGACGCGCGTCCCCACGCCCACCAGCAGGCCGGCGGCGACCAGCACCGGCAGCGACGCCGCCACATGCAGCCGCGGCGCCGCGGCGAACGCGAGCCACGCCAGCGGCGCGGCCAGCAACCCCAGCACGAAGGCCACGCGCCAGTCGATGTCGCCGCGCACCGGCTGCAGCAGGCCGCCGACGATGCCGCTGATGCCTGCGATGCGGCCGTTGAACAGGATCAGCATCGCCGCGGCGGCGCCGATCAGCAGGCCGCCGGCCAGCGACAGCCACGGGGTGAAGGAGATCCAGGCGATGGTCATGGCGTCGCGACGCTGGTTCGATGGGGCCGCGGGCGAGCTTGCGGGACGGCATCGGCCGGCGTGCGTGTGAGAGGGCGCCCCATCCGGCTCGTCCTCAATGCCGCGACGCGGCGCGCTCGAGTTCGTCCATCAGCTCCTCGTAGATGCGTTCGCGCGTGGGCGCGATGTCGCCGCGGGCGATGGCGGCGCGCACGCCGCAGGATGGTTCGTGGCGGTGCGTGCAGTTGGCGAATTTGCAGTCGCCGAAGGTCATCGCGTAGTCGCGCATCAGCGAGGCCAGGCGCGGCGCCTCGATGTGGTGGATGCCGAACTCCTGGAAGCCGGGCGAGTCGATCAGCGCGCTGTGGCGGGCGTCGTCCAGCCAGTACCACGTGGTGGTGGTGGTGGTGTGCTTGCCCGACTTGAGCGCCTTGGAGATCTCGCCCACCTGCGCATCGGCGTGCGGCACCAGCAGGTTCACCAGCGTGCTCTTGCCCATGCCGCTGGGGCCCAGCACGAGCGTGGTCTTGCCGGCCAGCAGCGGCTGCAGGCGGTCCTTGGTGCCGGCCGGGTCGGCCTTGACCGCCACCTCCAGCACGTCGTAGCCCATCCGGCGATATGGCGCGAGCCGCTCGCGCGCGGCGGCGGCCTCGGGCAGGTCGATCTTGTTGAGCACGATCTTCACGTCGATGTGCCCGTCCTCGGCGGCGATGAGCGCGCGCGCCAGCTGCGATTCGCTGTAGGGCGGGTCGGTGGCCACCATCACCAGCAGCAGGTCGATGTTGGCAGCGAAGTTCTTGCTGCGCCATTCATCCTGGCGCTTGAGCAGGCTGGTGCGCGGCTCGACCGACTCGATCACGCCCTCGTCGCCCGACACCTGCCAGCGCACGTGGTCGCCCACCACCGTCTCGCTCTTCTTGCCGCGGCCGTGCGCGAGCAGGCGCCGGCCGTCCGGCGTCTCGATCACGGAATGGCGGCCGTGCACGCCCACGACCCGTGCCAGCGCCAGTTCGGAAGGCGGCGGCGCGCCGCGCGACGAGCGTGCGCTCAAGCCGGCACTCCGGCGAGCGGCACGTCGGCCAGGCCCAGCGCGGCGATGCGCGACGACGCCGGCGGGTGCGAGTAGTAGAAGCGCACGTACACCGGGTCGGGCGTCAGCGTCGACGCGTTGTCCTCGTAGAGCTTGAGCAGCGCGCGCACCAGGTCGGCGGCGTTCGCGTTGCTGCGCGCGTAGGCGTCCGCCTGGTACTCGTCGCGGCGCGACAGGCTGGCGAACAGCGGGGAGACGAAGAACATGAACGGCGGCAGGCCCATCGTGAACAGCAGCAGCGCCAGCGCGTTGTTGCTGGCCATCACGTTGGGCGTGACGCCCAGGCCGACGTAGAAGCCCCATTGCGTGGCCAGCCAGCCCAGCAGCGCGAATCCCGCGAGGCTGAAGGCGAGCATCAGCAGCACCCGCTTGG
>DATCRO010000619.1:0-17086 GCA_036569025.1 Burkholderiaceae bacterium | reverse complement strand
CGCCGGACAGCGCCGCCATCAGCTCCTGCTGGCCGTTGCCCGAGACGCCCGCGATGCCCAGGATCTCGCCGCGGCGCACCTCGAAGGTGACGTCCGCGAGGTCCGCGCCGAACGCGCCGGTGCGCGCCAGCGTGAGCCCGCGCACGGCCAGCACCGGCTCGCCGGGCGTGGCCTGGCGATGTTCGAGCTGCGGCGGCTCGGCGCCGATCATCAGGCGCGACAGGCCGGCGTTGCTCTCCTGGCGCGGGTCGACCTCGCCCGTGACGCGGCCACCCCGCATCACCGTGCACTTGTGGCACAGCGCGCGGATCTCGTCGAGCTTGTGGCTGATGTACAGGATGCTGCACCCCTCGCCGGCGAGCTTGCGCAGCGTGACGAACAGGGCCTGCACGGCCTGGGGCGTGAGCACCGAAGTGGGTTCGTCCAGGATCAGAAGCCGCGGCTTGGTGAGCAGCGCGCGCACGATCTCGACGCGCTGGCGCTCGCCCACCGACAGGGTGTGCACCGGGCGCAGCGGGTCGACGTCCAGGCCGTACTCGTGCGCCACCTCGGTGATGCGCTTCGTGACGTCGGCCAGCGACCACGCCTTGTCCAGCCCCAGCCAGACGTTCTCGGCCGCGGTGAGCGTGTCGAACAGGCTGAAGTGCTGGAACACCATCGCGATGCCCAGCGCGCGCGCCTCCTGCGGATTGCGGATCTCGACCGCGCGGCCGTCCCAGCGCATCTCGCCTTCATCGGGCCGCGTCGCGCCGTAGATGATCTTCATCAGCGTGGACTTGCCGGCGCCGTTCTCGCCCAGCACGGCGTGGATCTCGCCCGCCTCGACGCGCAGGCGGACGCGGTCGTTGGCCTTGACGGCGGGGTACTGCTTGCTGATGTCGGTGAGTTCGAGGCGAAGCATCGTGCGGGTCGGGTTCACGGCGTCCGGAGGCGGCCGGCACGGGTCGACGCGGGTGCGGTCGCCGGCCGGCATCATCCAGGCGGACAGTTTCGCACGCAAGGCCCGTGCCCGGTCGCGACGCGTACGTTCAGCCGACGGTCGCGGTGCAGCGCGCGATGGCCTCGGCCAGGTGCGCGACGTCGATCGGCTTGGCGACGTAGTCGTCCATGCCGGCGGCCAGGCAGGCCTGGCGGTCCTCGTCGAACGCGTTGGCGGTCATCGCGATGACGGGCAGCGACGCGAAGGCGCCGCCCAGCGCGCGGATCGCCTGCGTGGCCTCCATGCCGTCCATCTCGGGCATCTGCAGGTCCATCAGCACCAGGTCGTAGTCGCCGCGGCGCACGGCCTCGACCGCCAGTCGGCCGTTGGCCACCAGGTGCACGCGATGGCCCATGCGCGTGAGCAGCGCGTTGATCAGGATCTGGTTGACGTCGTTGTCCTCGGCCACGAGCAGCCGCAGCGCCGGGCGCGCGGGCCGGGCCTCGTCGGACCGCGCCGCGTCGGGCGCCGGCGCGCCGCGCTCGACGCGCCGGGTCGGGATCGTGACCGTGAAGCGGCTGCCCACCCCGGGCGTGCTGGCGGTGGCGATGCTGCCGCCCATCAGCTGGACGATCTCGCGCGTGATCGCCAGCCCCAGCCCGCTCCCGCCGTAACGCCGCATGGTGGTGGAGTCGGCCTGCGTGAAGCGGTCGAACAGCGTGGCCATCGCGCTCTCGGGAATGCCGATGCCGGTGTCGCTGACCTCCAGGCGCAGAGTGACGTCGCGCCCCGCGGCCGGCTCCAGCGTCACGTTCACCTGCACGACGCCCCGGTCGGTGAACTTGACGGCGTTGCCCACCAGGTTGAACAGGATCTGCTGGATGCGGATCACGTCGCCCTCGATCAGCGCGTCGTCGTGCGGCGAAACGTCCAGCCGCAGCGCGAGGCCCTTGGACACGGCGCGCTCGCGCATCAGCGCCACCACGCCCTCGGCCGCCGGCCGCACGCTGAACGGCGCCGACGTGAGCTGCATCTGGCCGGCCTCGATGCGCGAGACGTCCAGGATGTCGTTGATCAGCGCCAGCAGCAGCCGGCCGGAGCTGCCGATCAGCTCGGCATGGCGGCGCTGCTGCGAGTCGAGCGGCGAGTGCAGCATCAGCTCGTTCAGGCCCAGCACGGCGTTCAGCGGGGTGCGAATCTCGTGACTCATGGTGGCCAGGAACTGCGACTTGGCCTGGTTGGCGGCCTCCGCGTTCTCCTTGGCCTGCGCGAGCCGGCGCTCGGCGGCGGTGACGTCGTGGAAGAGGCTGACCATGCCGCCGTCGGGCGTGCGGCGGTCGGTGATGTGCACCACCATGCCGTTGGCGAGCTCGCGTTCCCACTCGGCCTCGCCCAGCCGGCGCGTGCGCACCCGCTCGTCCAGCCACTGCTCGCCCGCCTCCTCGGTGGCGTCGAACTCGGTGGCCTTGCGCGTGGCGTCGACGAGCTGGGCGTGCGTCATGCCGACGCGGATCGTGCCGCGCAGCCACGGAAACATCTCGAGGAAGCGCTCGTTCCAGCGCACGACGCGGTCGTCGGGATCGCACAGCAGGAACCCGTCGGGCAGCACGACCAGCGCCTTGTCCAGCGCCTCCACGGACCGCGCAGCGGCACTGCGCGCGTCGACGAGCCGGTTGAACTGCCACTGCGACATCGCGCCGCCCAGCAGCGTCAGCGCGATCAGCGCCACCGACGCAGTCAGGATGATGTTGCGGTTGTTGCGCCAGGCCTGCAGCGCGTCCTCCAGCGGCAGGCTCGCGGTCACCCGCAGCGAGCGGTACAGCGTCGCCCGCGCCGCCACGATCGCCGGCACGCCGGTCAGCCGCGAGGGCGCGACGACCGGGCGGCCCCGCAGCGCTTCGTCGGGCACCGGCTCGGCCGCCTCGCGCGGGCGCAGGCCCGCGCCCGAAGGCACCGTCGCCAGCAGCTGGCCGTCCCCGCGCTCCAGCGTGACGGCCAGCGCCGGGCTGCCGCCGGCCTGCGCGATGATCGCCGCGAGCACGGTCACCGGCACCTCGGCCAGCGCCAGCGCGCGCCGCCCGTCGGGCAGCGCGACGACGCGGCCCATGTAGACGGAGGGCTCCGTGGTGTCGGGGCTGATCGCGGGGTCGCTGATGGTCAGCTGCGGCACCCGCTGCGCGAGCAGGGTGGCGGCAAAGCCGTCGGGCAGGTGCATGCCGTTGCGGTCGCTCGAGGGCAGGCTGGCGGCCAGCGTGTGGCCCTGGTCGTCGATCAGCGCGGCATCGGTGAACAGCAGCTGGCGATCCTTGAACGCGGCCATCGCGCGGTGCGCGGCCTCGGCGTCGAGCTCGCCCGGCGCGCGCCAGGCGGGCGCGATGACGCCGGCCAGGCTGGTGAGCTGCAGGTCCAGCGACAGCAGCGCGCGATTGAGCTCGGACTCCGACGCGACCGCCGTCTGCGTGACGGCCTCCTCGGCGCGGGCGATCGCGTCGCGCCGGCCTGCGGCCACCAGCCAGCCGGCGGTCACCACCAGCGCCAGCAGCAGCGCGCAGGTCGCGCCCCAGACGATCGCGCTCGAGCGTCTCAGCGAAGGCGTCATCGGGCCTCGATCCCCGCGACGTGCGCGATCGTGCGGTTCCACACCGCCGCGCATTGCGGCCCGCAGCGCTGCAGCCAGCGCGGCAGCACCGTGGAGGCGAAGATCTCGCGGCGCAGGCGCTCGTCGGCGGGCGAGGACGGCACCTCGGCCATGTGGCCCCGCCGGCCCGCCTTGCACGACGCAGCGCCGATGTCGCAGGCCAGGCCGTCGGCGGTCTCGCGCTCGGACTCGTCCCAGATGTCGTGCTCCACGCGCGGCAGCTCGCGCCGGATCAGCGCCTGCAGGTCGGCCGGCAGCGCATTCCAGGCCGCGCCGTTGGCCACGAACAGCGACAGGCCCCAGCTGATGGCCATCGGATGGATGTGCGTGGTGGCCTTGTCCAGCCCGATCGTGTTGCCCGACATGGTGCCGGTGATCGCGCAGTCGAGCTCGTCGCGCTCTAGGAAGGGCAGGATGTCGCCGAAGCCGGTGGTGACGGGCTTGCCGCCCAGGGCCTCCACCCAGTCCGACTGCGCCGGCCCGGAGGTGCGCACGCGCAGGCCGGCCAGGCCCTTGATGCCCGAGAACGGCTTCTTGCAATAGACGACCTGGGCCGGGTAGACGTACAGCGCCAGCACCTCGATGCCGTAGCGTTCGCGCATCATGGTCTCGAGGTAGGGCCGGAACGCGGCGACCGAGCGGCGCATCGAGGCCATGTCGGGGTTCAGGCCGGCCAGGTCGGGCGCGGTCAGCTCGGGATCCTTGGTGATGCCGCCGGACACCGGCAGCGCGGCGAACGGCACCGCACCCAGCTGCACCAGCGTCAGCACCTCCTGGCTGCGGATGCCGGCGCGGTCGAACGGCACGATCTCGGCGGTGTAGCGGCCCTGGCTCAGCCGCGCGAGGTCCGTCTCCCAGAACGGTCGTTCATGGCGCGTGAACTGGTTCAGGCTGCCCAGGCCGCCGACGATGCGCAGGTGCAACGGCGCGGGAGCGTCGGCAGCCGGCGACGGGACGGCGCAGGCCAGCGCGCCCAGCAGCGCCAGCGCTGCCCGCACGCGAACTCCGAAGTGCAGACCGATCATGTCGAACCCGATGCTGGTGACGCCCTAGCGTACTCCGGCTCGGGCGCCAGCACGCGCCAAGTCCTCAGGCCGCGCGCAACAAGATCAGCGTCGCCGTGGCCGATGCCACACCCGCGAGGCCGGCGGCCCACGGCGCGAGGCGACGGTCGAGCAGCGCGCCGATCGCCCACAGGGCGGCCACGAGCGCGACGGCGACGCCCGCGAGCGCCGCCGGGCCGAGCGTGTCGGCGCGCCACAGGAGGCCGCCGGTGCACGCGACCGCGAGCACGAACAGCGCGCACGCCGCCACCGCTCGACCGCGGCCGAGCGGCACGTCGGCGGGGATCGCGACCGGCCCCGGCACGGGCTCCGACGCCGCGCGCCAGCCCGGCGCCCGGAACAGGACGCCCAGCCTGTCGCGCCAGCCGTGCACGCGCAGGAAGCGACGCCACAGCTCGACGTAGTTGACGCTGACCGCATGCAGCGGCGCCCACCCGGCCAGCGGCACCGTCGTGCCGTAGACGCAGGGCTCGGACTCCGGCTCGAAGCTGCCGAACAGCCGGTCCCACACGACCAGGATCGCGCCGTAGTTGCGATCGAGGTAGCGCGCATTGGTGGCATGGTGGACGCGATGGTTGGACGGCGTCGACAGCCAGCGATCGAGCCAGCCGAGCCTTCCGACGTGCTCGGTGTGGATCCAGAACTGGTAGAACAGCACGACGAGGGCCGCCACGCCGAACAGCGCCGGGGGCACGCCCACGATGGCCAGCGGCAGGAAGAACGGCCATCCGGTCAGCAGGTAGGCGCTCTCCTGGCGCAGCGCGGTCGACAGGTTGAAGCGCCGGCTCTGGTGGTGCACGACGTGCGCGGCCCAGAACAGCGCGCTTTCGTGCGAGACGCGATGCAGCCAGTAGTCGCAGAAGTCGTACAGCAACACCGCGAGCAGGACGCCGGGCCAGCGCTGCCACAGCGGCGAATGCGGCGTGAGCGTCAGAAGCGGGTACGCCAGGGCGTACAGCCCGACCTGCACGAACTGCGTGCACACCGCCACCACCTGGCTCAGCAGCCCCTGGCTGAGGCTGGCCAGCGTGTCGGCCACGCCGTAGTTGTTGCGGCCACGCGCGAGTCCCCAGGCGAACTCGGCGGCCATCAGCACGCCGAACACCGGCAGCGCATAGAGGATGACGTCGTCCATCACTTGAAGCGCCACGCGAGCGCGACCAGGGCCGACGTGCGCGAGCGCGCGGACACGCGCGGGCTGGCGCGCACGGCGGCGTCGAACGGCTCCCACTGCACGTGGGCCAGCGCGACCCAGGTGTCGGCGAACGGCAGCTCGCCCGACAGCTGCAGCACGGGCGTGGTCGACGCGGCGTGCACGTCGTACAGATGCGCGTCGTAGCGCGCGCTGCGTCGCGCGAGGCCGGCCTGCGGATAGAGCGTCACCGGGCCGACGGGCACTTCGGCCGCGTACGACGCCTCCAGCAGCGTGCCGCCGGAGACGGTGTCGACGAACGCATCGGCGAACACGCCGCCCCAGGGCGTCTCCTGGAATGTGCCCAGGCCGACCGGCCGCGGGTTCGTGCGATGCGCGAGGCCCGCGCCGTCGGCGTCGCTGCCTTCGGTGCTGACGCGGCCGACGAGCTCGAGGGCGCCCCAGCCGGAGGGCACGAGCTTCACGCCGAAGGTGTCCTCGCGCACGAACAGCCGGCCGAGGTCGCCGTACGCGTAGGGCAGCGCGAAGCTGCGCGCCGACGCGCCGGGCGCGGACGCCTGCGTGCGCTGCACGCCCAGGCCGAGGTCACCGACGAAGTGCGCGCCGTCATCGGCCCGCGCCGCGGCGGCGGCCGCGCAGGCCGCGAGCAGCACGCCGGCGGCCCGCATCACGCGCGGCTGAACACGAGCGCCGCGTTGGTGCCGCCGAACGCGAACGAGTTGGAGATCGCGTGGCGCAGCGCCGGCGCGCGCTGCGCCTCGCCCAGCACGTGGCCCAGGCCCGCGCAGCGCGTGTCGAGCGTGTCGACGCCCAGCGTGGCCGGCAGCACGCGGTGCTGCAGGGCGGCCACCGTCAGCGCGGCCTCGAGCGCCCCGCCCGCGCCCAGCAGGTGGCCGTGTGCCGCCTTGGTGGAGCTCACGCGCAGCGTCGGCGCGTGCTCGCCCCACACGTCGCGCAGGGCCTCGCATTCGACGGGGTCGCCGGCGACCGTGGCGGTGCCGTGCGCGTTGCAGTAACCCACGTCCGACGGCACGAGTCCGCCGGCCCGCAGCGCCGCCTTGAGCGTCGCGACCTGGCCGCGCACCTGCGGATTGGTCAGGTGGAGCGCGTCGCAGCGCACCGCCGAGCCGGCGAACCAGGCGCGCGGCGGCGCGGCCAGGTCGTCCTCGCGGCGCAGCACGAAGAACGCGGCGCCCTCGCCCAGCACGAGCCCGGCGCGGTTCGCGGCGAACGGGCGGCAGCTGCGCGACACGTCGGCCTCGTCGGGCGGCGCGAGCGTGCGCAGCGCATGCCACGCGGCGACGGTGCCGCGCGCCAGCGGCGCCTCGACGCCGCCGCAGATGGCGATGTCGACCTCGCCGCGGCGCAGCGCGTGCGCGGCCTCGGCCATCGCCACCGAGCCCGACGCGCAGGCGACGGCATAGGTCAGCACGGGGCCGCGGATGTCGGCGTGGATGGCCACCACCGCGGACGCGCCGTTGACCATGCCGGCCGGCACCGTCAGCGGCGGGATGCGGCCGCCGCCGTACAGCGCGGCGAAGCCCGCGTCCATCGTGGCGGCACCGCCCATGCCGGTGCCGAGATACAGGCCCACGCGCTCCGGATCGGTCCAGCCGTCGATGCGCGCGTCGGCCAGCGCCTGGCGCACCGCGCCGAGCGCCATCTGGCTGACGCGCTCGGTGCCGACCTGCTGCAGGCGCGTGAGCACCTGCGACACGTCGCTCGTCACCCGGGCCGCGGCGATGTCGGGCAGCCCCTCGAAAGCCATGCGGCCGACCGCGCCCTGGCCCGAGACCAGGCGATCCCAGGCGGCGTCCAGCGAGTCGCCGAGCGGGCAGGTGACGCCGATGCCGGCGATGCCGATGCGGGCGGCGGACGACATCACGCCTTCTCGGGCAGCCCGTCGATCAGGGTGGCGAGCTGGCGCAGCGTCGTCACGCTGGTGGCGGCCTCGTCGGGCACGGTGACGTGGAACGCGTCGTCGATCTCGAACATCAGCTCGGCGACGGTCAGCGAATCGAGGTTGTAGCTCGCGAACGGCGCGTCGGCGTCGATGGCGGCGATGTCCACGCCGAACTTGTCGTGGATCAGGTGGGTGAGGCGGTCGAGGGTGCTCATGGTGCGGGCGCCGCTTCCACGACGTCGAATTCGGTGGAGATGTCGTGCGCGAACGGCACGCTGTCGAAGGGGTTGGCGTCGAGGCCCTGCAGGAAATCGCTGAGGCGGTCGGCGACCAGGTGGCGGTCGTTGTCCGCCGTGATCATGTGGTAGCTGTTCTCCAGCACGTGCAGGCTCAGCAGGCCGGTGGGCACGGTCGCGAGCGCGCGCCGCACGCTGGCGAGGCGGCAGATCTCGTCGTCGCGCGCGTGCTGCACCTGCACCGGATGCGCGAGCTCGGGCAGCAGCGTGCGCACGTGCGCCGACAGCCGCTCGCTCTCGCGCACCACGCGCAGCGGCACGCTGGCGGGGCCGGCCAGCGAGGTCTCGCCGGCGGCGATCTGCTGGCGGATCAGCGCGCGCATGCGCTCGTTGCGAAGGCCGAAGGGCTCGCGCTCGCGCATCGCGAACAGGCCCGTCAGGCCCAGGGCGTAGGCGAGCGGCCGCAGCGCGTACCACCACGGCAACGCCCAGCCGTCGTAGGCGAACAGCGGCGACAGCAGCGCGATGCCGCGCAGCGCGGGCCGCGCGCGCGCGGCCGCGGCGGCCAGCGCCAGCATCGAGCCGGTGCACAGGCCGCCCAGCACGTAGGGCTCGGGCGACTGCAGCTCGAACTCGTCCAGCCAGCGGCCGGCGGCATCGACCCAGTCCTGCCAGGCCGCGCCGTCGCGCAGCGTGCCGGCGCTGTAGCCCGGCAGTTCGGGCGCGACCAGGCGCACGCCGTGGCGGCGCAGCGGGTGGGTGAGAAAGCCGAATTCCTTGGGGCTGCTGGCCAGGCCATGGAACAGGACGAGGCGGCTGGTGCGGCCTGTCCAGGCGGGATCGGGGGACTTCATCGTCGACGTCAGGAACGGTTGTACTGCCACGCGTCCGACGATGAGACTCGCCTTGAATGTGACGGTTCAATTGTCGAATGCCACCCTGATGGGCGTGTTCAGCCAATGGCAAGGCTCATGCAAGATTGAGGCGTCGTCCCGGAGCGCCTCGATCCGCCGTCTTCCTAACTTTCACGTCGATCGGACAGATCGCGTCAGCTTGCGGCAAGCGCGCGCGGTCGGCTTGCACCCTCGCGTGGACGTTGAGGCAGCGAGGACCGCGCAGTGACGCGTCCTCGGTCCCCTCACACACGACAAATCGAGGAAAGCATGAAGACCACCGTCCGAACCGCCGCGTTCGCGCTGCCGCTGCTGATGTCCACGCTGGCCATGGCCCAGCTGCCGGGACGCCATCCGCACTACATCCACGCGCTGTCCGACCTGCGCGCGGCGCAGTGGCAGATCGACCACCGCCGCCCCGAGGACGGCGAGATCCGCGAGGACGAGCTCGTCGCGTCCGACGAGGTCGCCGCCGCCATCCACTCGACCTCGAGCGCCGCCTCGTCCGACGGCAAGGACCTCGGCTGGAACCCGCCGCCCGATGCCCCGGCGGCGTATGACGGCCGCCTGCACGCGGCCATCGACCTGATGCGCGCCGCGCGCAACGACCTGGCGCTGCCCGAGGACGACCCGATGGCGCGCAACCAGCAGAAGCTCGCGATCCTGCGCGTGGACGCCGCGCTGCACGCCGCCGAGCGCGCCATCGGCGCCGTGCGCCGCCTGGACGACAGCCGCGAGTGACAAAAGTCCGGCCGGCCCGCGGCGCGCCGCCGCCGCGTTAAAGCCGGCCCGGGGCCGCGCCGATAAGACAGGGAACGGCGAGCGCGCAATCGCGTGAAAACACGCACCGCGCGCCCGCTTTTCCAACGCTTGCGGAAGGCTCCGATGAGTCAGGCCAATCCACGTCAGTACATCGGCGCCCTGCGCGCCGCCGCGTCCGCCGCCAAGGCGGTCAACAAAGCCCGCGCCGCGGCGTATCACGTGCTCCCCGACGGCATCAGCTGCAAGATGGACTGGGCCGGCTGGAGCGATCCCTGGTACTGCGCGACGCCGCGCCAGCAGGCGCTGCTGGACGTGCTGCAGGATCTCCTGGACGGCGGCGAGACCGAGGTGCCGATGATCGCGCTGAAGACGGCGCTGCGGCTGGAGATCCGGGAACCGGAGATCCTGCGCAGCCGCGACAACGTCGGCGCCGACGGCGAATCGGGCTACTTCTTCGACGACGTCCTGCACGGGCTGTACCTGCTGGACGCCCAGGAGACCGAGCAGGTCTTCTACGGCCTGATCGACCGGCTGATGCAGCCCGAGGGCGTCCGCGCGGGCCCGGTCGAGCGCTGACGCGCCTTCGCACAGGGGGTGGCCCCCCTCGAAATCGGGCATAAGTCACGCCGGGCCCGCCCCGCGGTGGCCATAATCCGCGACTATGCCGTCGCTCTCTTCGCGCCTCGCCCTGGGCGCCGTCCTCGCGGCCGGCGCCGTCGCGGCGTCGGCGGCGCCGCGCGTGCCCCTGGTCACGATGCTCGATGGCGACGCCACGCTGCTGCGTGACGGCGCCCGGTTCGCGCTCGCCGAGGGCGTGCGCCTGCAGGCCGGCGACCTGCTGGCCACCGGCCACCAGACGCGCCTGCTGCGGCTTGAATTCCCCGGCGGCCCCGGCATCGCGCTGGGCCCCGACAGCCGCGCGATGGTCACGCCCAACCTGGGCGAGAGCAACCATGCCGGCGTCTACCTGCTCACGGGCTGGGCCAAGGTGGCCGCGCCCGCCGGCGGTCCCGGCGCGCTGCGCAGCCCGGTCGCCGACACCGACACCCCCGCCGGCAGCCTGATCCTGGACGTTCAGGGCGGCAGCGCCGAGGCCTTCGCCGAGACCGGCCCCTCGCGCGTGCAGCCGCGGGCGCCCGACGCGCCGGCGCAGCAGCTCAAGTCCGGCGAACGCGTCACCGTCCCGGCCAACGGCAAGGCCGTGCTCGGGCGCGGCGCGTCGCCCGACTTCGTGCAGGCGATGCCGCGCGCCTTCATGGACTCGCTGCCCTCGCGGCTGGCGGCGTTCAGCGCCGACGTGGCGCCGCGCCGGCTGGGCGAGATGTCCTACGCCGACGCCCAGCCCTGGATCGACGCCGAGGCGCCGCTGCGCCGCGTGTTCGCCGAACGCTGGCGGCGCCTGGCCGCCGACCCGCAGTTCCGCCACGGCCTGGTCGAGGGGCTGAAGGCGCATCCGGAATGGACGCCCATCCTCTACCCGCCGCCGCCTCCGCGCGACCACGCCGCCTCCTCCCATCCCTGACCCCGTCCGCCAAGCCATGAAGCTCCTCGTCAAGTTCAACCTGGTGTTCCTGCTCGTGTTCCTGGTGGGACTCGGCGTCTCCACGTTCATCGCCCGCGGGCTGCTGCGCCAGGCCGCCAAGGACCAGGTCGTGGACACCGCCCGCCTGCTGATGACCGGCGCCAACGGCGTCAGCACCTACACGGCCACCCAGATCAAGCCGCTGCTCGAGACGCAGATGAAGTACACCTTCCTGCCGCAGTCGATCCCGGCGTACTCGGCGGCCGAGGTGCTCGAGCACCTGCAGAAGACCTATCCCGACTACGCGTTCAAGTCGGCGATGCTCAACCCGACCAACCCGCGCGACCGCGCCGTGCCCTGGGAAGAGGACATCGTGCGCACGTTCAAGCAGCACGCCGACCTCAAGGAATTCATCGGCGAGCGCGAGACGCCCACCGGCACCGCGCTGTACATCGCGCGCCCGATCCAGCTGACCAACCCCGGGTGCCTGGCCTGCCACAGCACGCCCGAGGCCGCGCCCAAGACGCTGACCGACAAGTACGGCCCCGCCAACGGCTTCGGCTGGACGCTCAACGAGCCGCTGGGCGCGCAGGTCGTCTCGGTGCCGCTGACGCTGCCGCTGCAGCAGGCCGACCGCCAGCTGATGGTGGTCGTGGGCGTGCTCGCCGGCGTGTTCCTGCTGATCGGCGCCGCGCTGAACCTGATGCTCTATCGCCTCGTCATCCGGCCGGTGCGCACGCTGGCCGGCATCGCCGACCGCGTCTCGCTGGGCGAATTCGAGGCGCCCGAGTTCGCCGTCAATTCCAAGGACGAGATCGGCGTGCTGTCCGATTCGTTCAACCGCATGCGCACGAGCCTGGCGCACGCGATGAAGATGCTCGAAGGCTGATTCTTCCGGTTCCTGCTCCTGTCCCGCGCCATGTCCACGACGCCTCCGATCCCCGAACGCATCGGCAAGTACACGATCTCGGCCGTGCTGGGCCGCGGCTCGATGGGCACCGTCTACAAGGGGTTCGACCCGCACATCCACCGGCCGGTGGCGATCAAGACGATCCACCGCGAGCTGCTCGGCGACGCGCAGGCGGCCGACTCGATCGCCGCGCGCTTCCGCAACGAGGCCAAGGCGGTCGGCCGCATCCAGCACCCGGGCGTCGTGGCCATCTACGACTTCGGCGAGGACGGCGACGTCACGTTCATCGCCATGGAGTTCGTCGACGGGCGAACGCTCGACGACATCCTCGCGGTGCCGCAGATGCTGTCGGAGGCCAACGTGCTGGCGGTGATGGACCAGCTGCTCGAGGCGCTGTCCGTCGCCCACGCGCAGGGCGTCTGGCACCGCGACATCAAGCCGGCCAACCTCATCGTCACCAAGCAGGGCCAGGTCAAGCTGACCGACTTCGGCATCGCGCGGCTGGAGGACGCCAACCTGACGCAGGTGTCGTCGATGATCGGCACGCCGGCCTACATGGCGCCCGAGCAGTTCATCGGCAAGGGCGTCGACCACCGGGCCGACCTGTTCGCCTGCGGCGTGCTGCTGTACCGGATGCTCACCGGACGGCGCGCGTTCACCGGCGCCACGCAGGAGGTGATGTACAAGATCCTCAACGAGCAGCCGCCGGCGCCCAGCATCGTGACCAAGGGCATGCGGCCGGCGGCCTACGACGCGGTCGTCGCCCGCGCCATCGCCAAGGATCCGGCCGAGCGCTACCCCGACGCGCAGGCCATGCGCGCCGCGCTGCAGGGCCTCTCGCGCGCGCCGGCCGCGCCCGGGGCCAAGGCCACCGTCATCCTGCCGATCCACCGCGACGGCGAGCACCCGGGCACCACCAGCGCCGTCTCGCCGAGCGTGGCCTCGCCGCACACCGTGCCGCCGCCGCGCGATCCGCTCTCGTCGCACGCCAGCGCGAGCAACGCCGGCCACGCCAGTCATTCCGGCCATTCGAGCCATGCCAGCCACAGCGGCGCCGCCTCGCAGATCGGCGACTGGGATCCCGCCGAGCTTCTGCGGCTGGAGCGGGTGCTCGCCACGCACGTGGGCCCGATGGCGCGCGTCATGGTGCGCGAAGCGGCGCGCACGCACCACGACGCCATCAGCCTGATCGACGCGGTGGCGCACAACATCCCCGAGGAAGCCCGGCGCCAGAAGTTCATGGCGCAGGCGCACGGCGGCAACCATGGCGGGTCCGGATCCTCGTTCGGCCCGTCCAGGTTCGGTTCGTCCACGTTCGGCGCGTCCACCCTCGGCAGCGGCGTCAAGCCGTCGACGCACGGCGGCCAGCACGCCGGGCACGCCGCGGCGCTGACCGAGGACTTCAAGAACCACGTCGGCCAGATCATCACCCGCAAGATGGGGCCGATCGCCCGCGTGATGGTCAAGCGCGCGGCCGATGCCGCCGGCGGCAGCCAGGAGCGTTTCGTCCAGCTGCTGCTCGATGCGCTGCCCGAGGCCGACCGCTGGGCGGTGCAGGGCGAGATCAACAAGCTGGGTTGACGGGCGCCACGCGGCTGTAACCCGGTTGATAGCCCGGGCGGCGCCCTCGGGGTGTCCGTTGGGTGGAAAATGCCGGCCGGGAACCCCGGCGCCACGCCTTGCAGGCACGCTCACGGCCGTCGCGGTTCCGCCCCTCGAAACCCTGGAACCGCCCCGATGACCACCCAACAGCCGACCATCATCTACACCCTGACGGACGAGGCGCCCCTGCTGGCGACCCACGCCTTCCTGCCCGTCGTGCGCGCCTTCACGGCGCCGGCGGGCATCGCCGTCGAAGCCAGCGACATCTCCGTGGCGGCCCGGATCCTGGGCGAGTTCCCCGACTACCTGACCGACGAGCAGAAGGTGCCTGACAACCTGGCCGAGCTCGGCCGGCTGACGCTGCTGCCCGACACCAACATCATCAAGCTGCCCAACATCAGCGCGTCGGTGCAGCAGCTGGTCGCGGCCATCAAGGAACTGCAGGGCAAGGGCTACAAGGTGCCCGACTACCCCGAGCAGCCCGCCAATGACGACGAGAAGAAGATCCGCGCCCGCTACGCCAAGTGCCTGGGCAGCGCGGTCAACCCGGTGCTGCGCGAAGGCAACTCCGACCGCCGCGCCCCGCTGGCCGTCAAGAACTACGCGCGCAAGCATCCGCACTCGATGGGCACCTGGAGCCAGGCCTCGCAGACGCACGTGGCCACGATGAAGGGCGGCGACTTCTATCACGGCGAGAAGTCGATGACGCTGGACAAGGCGCGCGACGTGCGCATGGAGCTGGTCACCAAGGCCGGCAAGACGACCGTGCTCAAGCCGAAGGTCGCGCTGCAGGACGGCGAGATCATCGACTCGATGTTCATGAGCAAGAAGGCCCTGCTCGAGTTCTACGAGCGCGAGATGGAAGACGCGCGCAAGACCGGCGTGATGTTCTCGCTGCACGTCAAGGCCACGATGATGAAGGTCTCGCACCCGATCGTGTTCGGCCACGCCGTGCGCATCTTCTATCGCGAGGCCTTCGAGAAGCACGGCAAGCTGTTCGACGAACTGGGCATCAACGTCAACAACGGCATGGCCACGCTGTACGAGAAGATCGCCACGCTGCCCACGTCCAAGCGCGACGAGATCATCCGCGACCTGCACGCCTGCCACGAGCACCGCCCGGAACTGGCGATGGTCGACTCGGCCAAGGGCATCACCAACCTGCACGCACCCAACGACGTCATCGTCGACGCGTCGATGCCTGCCATGATCCGCATCGGCGGCAAGATGTGGGGCGCCGACGGCCGTCCGAAGGACACCAAGGCCGTGATCCCCGAGAGCACGTTCGCCCGCATCTACCAGGAGGTCATCAACTTCTGCAAGACCAACGGCGCCTTCGACCCGGTCACGATGGGCACGATCCCCAACGTGGGCCTGATGGCGCAGCAGGCCGAGGAATACGGCTCGCACGACAAGACCTTCGAGGTGCCCGAGGCCGGCGAAGGCCGCATCGTCGACATCGCCACCGGCGAAGTGCTGCTCACCCAGCACCTGGAGGAAGGCGACATCTGGCGCATGTGCCAGGTCAAGGATGCGCCGATCCGCGACTGGGTCAAGCTGGCCGTCACGCGCGCCCGCAACTCCGGCATGCCGGCCGTGTTCTGGCTCGATTCGTACCGCCCGCACGAGGCCGAGCTGCGCAAGAAGGTCGTCGCGTACCTGAAGGACCACGACACCTCCGGCCTGGACATCCGCATCATGTCGCAGGTGCGCGCGATGCGCTACTCGCTCGAGCGCGTGATCCGCGGCAAGGACACCATCTCGGTCACCGGCAACATCCTGCGCGACTACCTGACCGACCTGTTCCCGATCATGGAGCTGGGCACCAGCGCCAAGATGCTGTCCATCGTGCCGCTGATGGCCGGCGGCGGCATGTACGAGACGGGCGCCGGCGGCTCGGCGCCCAAGCACGTCAAGCAGCTGGTCGAGGAGAACCACCTGCGCTGGGACTCGCTGGGCGAATTCCTCGCGCTGGCCGTGTCGCTGGAAGACATGGGCATCAAGCTGGGCAACGCCAAGGCCAAGCTGCTCGCCAGGACGCTGGACGCGGCCACGGGCAAGCTGCTGGACAACAACAAGTCGCCGTCGCCCAAGACCGGCGAGCTCGACAACCGCGGCAGCCAGTTCTACCTCGCGCTGTACTGGGCACAGGAACTGGCCGCGCAGACGGAAGACGCCGAACTGCAGGCCCACTTCAAGCCGATCGCCGCGGCGCTCACGTCGAAGGAAAAGACGATCGTCGGCGAGCTGTCGGACGTGCAGGGCAAGCCGGTCGACATCGGCGGCTACTACAAGCCGGACACCGACAAGACGAATGCGGCGATGCGGCCGAGCGCGACGTTCAATGCCGTGATCGATAGCGCGCAGGGCTGACCTGCGACGCTGCTGACTGCCGTTTTGCTGTTCTGAAGAGCGGCCGGTTCCTGCGGGATCCGGCCGTTTTCTTTGGTGGCGAGCTGTTGTCGTTGTCGCTGTTGTCGCTGTTGTCGGTGTTGTCGGTGTTGTCGGTGTTGTCGGTGTTGTCGGCGTTGTCGGCGTTGTCGGCGTTGTCGCTTCGCGCTGGCCGGCGTTGCACGTGCGACAGGCTGGGCTGGGGCTCCGCTCTCCGGCTTGCCGTGCGTCGGAATCCGGCCTGGACGGCCGGATTCAGCGGGTTCCTCGGCTTCGACTTCTTCCTCGCGCTCGCCGTCGGAGCGCGTTCAATGAGGTGCTTGGCGGACCGGGGGCCTCCACCCGCGTCGCGCCGGTCGCGCCTGCGATCGGAACCCCAGCCCACCCTGCCGCGCCACCGTTTCGGCCGGGGTCTGAAAACATTCGCAGTTTTTAAAGGGGGCTTTGGCCTCGACGGGCCATCGAGGCCGCGTCGATGCCCGCGGCCATCGCTCTGGCAGGTCCCCGGGCTTGACGCGAATTGCGGGCCTCGGTGCCGGCGCTCCTTCTCGTGTTTGACGAGCGCGGCACCTCCGGCGCCGCGAGCGTGGATCGGCGCTGCGCGGTTGAACGATCGCCGGGCGACAGGGCGACAAGCTGTGGCATGAGCCGCTGTGCGTCAACGCAAGCACGCGGCGCCGAAGGCGCGGCGTTCGTCTGTCACGAGAAGGAGCGCCGGCACCAAGGCCCGCAATTCGCGTCAGGCCCGGTGCCCGGCTGGAGCGCTGGCCGCGGGCCTCGACGCGGCCTCGATGGCCCGTCGAGGCCAAAGCCCCTAAAAAATGGCGAATGTTTTCCTCCACCGGCTGACGCGCTGGCGCGGCAGGGTGGGCTGGGGTTCCGATCGCAGGCGCGACCGGCGCGACGCGGGTGGAAGCCCCCGGTCCGCCAACCAAATCGTTGAACGTACTCAGGCGGCGAGCGCGAGGAAGCGGTCGAAGCCACGGAACCCGCTGAATCCGGCCGTCCAGGCCGGATTCCGACGCACGGCAAGCCGGAGAGCGGAGCCCCTGCCCACCCTGTCGCAAGCGCAACGCCGGCCAGCGCGAAGCGA
>DATCRO010000618.1:0-5964 GCA_036569025.1 Burkholderiaceae bacterium | reverse complement strand
GTGTCGGCGTGCGCGCGGGCGACCTGGTCAAAGCGCCGCTGCGATTCGTCGATCGCGGCGTTGGCCGCCGGCGCCGGCCCGCCGGCGTCGCGCACGGCGGTGCGCACGACGCGGTAGCGGCCGGCGTCCACCGTGCCGAGGGTGGCGTCCGACGGCAGGCACTCGAGCGTCCAGCGCAACTGGTCGCTGACGGCGGGCGCCGGCGCGAGCATCGAGTCGAAGCGCAGCACCTGCACGCGCACGCGCAGCGGCGCGGGGCGCTCGAGGTCGGTGCCGCTGCCCGAGCCGGTGGGGCCGGCGTCGGCCCACAGGCCGTCGGGCAGGCCGCTGCGGTTCAGGTAGTCGACCAGCGACTGCGCGATGTCCGCGCCCAGGCCCTGCGTCCACAGCTGGTGGTCGTAGACCATGGCGCCGGTGTCCCCGGTGCGGATGACCCACTCGTCGCGTGCCAGCGCGTCGGGCACCGTCACCGGCCCGACGGCCAGCAGGCGCGCGGCCTCGCGCGCGCCGGCGCTCGCGGGCGCGAGGGCCGGGCGCAGCGTGTGGAAGTGGTCGGGTGGCGCGGCGCAACCCGCGAGCGCGGCGAGCAACGCGAGGAGGGCCAGGCGGGTCGTGCTCATTTCGGATCCTCCGGCTTGCCCTTCAGGAGCGACTCCGGATGGCGTTCGAGGTAGTCGGCCAGCGCCTTGAGCGACTGCGCGGCCTTGGAGACTTCGCCGAGGGCGTTGGTGGCCTGCGGACCGACCGCCTGGTCGACGGTGCCCAGCGTCTTGCGCAGGTCCTGCACCGCCTTGCGGGCATCGGCCAGCGTGTCCTTGGCCTCGGGCACGACGTCGCCGTTCAGGTGCTGGATCATGTCGTCGGCGTGCCTGAGCGTGACTTCCAGCTGCGCGAGGTTCCTGTGCAGGTCGCCGGAGAGCTGGTCGTACGGGATCGCGTCGAGCTTCCTGGCCAGCGAGGCGAGCGAGTCCTGCAGGCTGTCCAGGCCGCCCGGCGCGGTGGGCATCGTCGGCGGGGTCGTCTTCCAGTCGATGCGCGCGACGGGCGCGTCCTTGACGAAGTCCAGCGACACGTACAGCTGCCCGGTGAGCAGGCTGCCGCTCTTCAACTGTGCGCGGAAGCCGCGCCTGATCATCGGGTCGAGGCGCTTTCTCTGGTCGTCCAGCGTCATGTCCTCGGGCCCGGACTTGTTGATCGTGGGCAGGCGGCGCGGGTACACGCGCACGTCGACGGCGATCTTGGGCTCGGGGTTGTCCTCGCCGGGCTTGCCGTCGACGGCGATGCGCGTGACCTCGCCGATCGGCAGGCCGCGGTATTCCACCGGCGCGCCCACGGCGAGGCCGCGCACCGAGCTCGCGAACAGCAGCCGGTAGTCGAAGCCCTGCGAGTCGGGCCGCTTGAGTGCGTCGGACATCTGCTCGTACAGCGTGAACTGCGTGCGCTCCGGCGCCTCGGCCGGCGGCCCCAGCGTGACGGGCGCGTCGGGATCGGGCAGGTCCTGGAACGCGACGCCGCCGGCCAGCACGCTGACCACCGACTGCGTCTGCACGTGCAGCCCCTGCGCCCCGAGGTCGACGTCGACGCCGCTCGCATGCCAGAAGCGGCTGTGCGTGGTGACGAAGCGGTCGTAGGGCGCGGTCACGAAGATCGTGAACTTGATGTGGCGGCCGTCCGGCAGCATCGTGTACGCGAGCACCTGGCCGACGGGCACGCGGCGCAGGTAGATCGGCGAGCCGATGTCCAGCGAGCCCAGGTCGTCGGAGATCAGCGTGAACTGGCGGCCCGGCACGTCGGCGGTGATCGCGGGCTGGACGTCCAGGCCCTCGAACTCGCGCTTCTCCGTGGCGTTGCGGCCGGCGTCCATGCCGATGTATGCGCCCGACAGCAGCGTGTTCAGGCCGCTGACCCCCGCGGCGCCGATGCGCGGGCGCACCACCCAGAAGCGCGTGTCGGTCACCAGCATCGACTCGATGCCGGAGTTGCCGCGCATCTCGGCCGTCACCTCGACTTCGCGGTGGTCCTTGGTGAGCTTGACGCGGCGCACGATGCCGATGTCGACGTCCTTGTACTTGATGTGCGTCTTGTTGGCCTCGATGCCCTCGGCGTTGTGGAAGTAGATCGTGACCGTGGGGCCGCGGTTCAGGATCGAGCGCGCGCCCAGGTAGATGCCGATGACGACGGCCACCAGCGGCACGAGCCACACCAGCCACAGCGAGTAGTGCGCGCGGCGGGCGATCGTCGGGCGCGGCAGGTCGGACACGGGCGGCGGCGTGGCGGGCGCGGGCGCCGCGGGCTCGGCCGGGGCCTCGTCGCGCGGGTCGTCAGGGTCGCTCAAGTGGCGTCTCCGGCGGGGTCGGTGAATTCGGGCGGCATCGGCGCGACCTCGCCTTCGGGCTTGTCGAACAGCAGGCGCGGGTCGAACCAGTGGGTGGCAAGCATGGTCAGCACGACGACCGCGCCGAACGCCATCGCGCCGGGGCCGGGCCGCAGTTCGGCCAGGCTCTCGACCTGCACCAGCGCGGCGAGCATCGTGATGGCGAAGATGTCCAGCATCGACCAGCGGCCGATGATCTCGAGCGCGCGCCACACCTTCAGGCGCCGCACCGCCCAGCGGCGGTCGTGGCGCTGCAGCGAGATCAGCAGCAGCGACAGCAGCAGCAGCTTGGTCATCGGCACCACGATGCTGGCCACGAAGACGAGCGCGGCCAGCCCGTACGAGCCGTCCTTCCAGAAATAGACGATGCCGCTGAAGATCGTGTCGGACTGGCGTCCGCCGATGGACGCCGTGGTGGTGACGGGCAGCAGGTTGGCCGGCAGGTACAGCGCCGTGCCGGCGAGGAGGAAGGCCCAGCTGCGGGCCACCGAGTCGGGGAGCCGCGGATGCACGACCGCGTCGCAGCGCGGGCAGCGCGTGCGCCCCTGCGCGATCCCTTCGGGCGGCGGCACGCAGACCGCGGCGCAGCCGCGGCAACGCCAGAGTCCGGCCGCGAGCGCGGGGCAGGCGGGCACGGCGTCGGTGGCGGGATCGCAGGCGGCCATGGGTGCAGGGAGTCTAGCCCGACGGCAGGGCAAGAACGGCGCCCGCTGCGAAAAGCGGTTCGCCCGCGCGGGGCGGCCGAACGGGCCCCGGAAAGGCCGGGCCGCCGTGCGGCTCGCGGCGGCTCAGCGCTTGAGCTCGAAGGTGCTCACGTACAGCGACTGCTGCCGGTCGTAGAACAGGTTCGAGTTGCGCGACTCGCCGGTGTCCTCGTACGGGAACCAGATGTCCATGCACTTCATCGGGCCGCCGACGAAGACGCGATACAGGATGGCCTGGCTGCCGCGATAGATGTTGACGTCCGGGTTGGCCTGGAAATCGGCCGGGGGCATCTTCTTCTTCGGGTTGTAGTTCTTCCAGATCAGCAGCGTGGGCTTGCCGGAGACGGCGCCGCCGTCTCGCGGCACGTCGACGTTGGTCAGGCCGATCAGGTTGCCGTTGACGGTGTCCGACCACGAGGTGTTGTACAGGCCCGGCACGTAGTCGCTCAGGGGCAGGTCCTTCTGCGTGGCGAGCGACTTCACGCCATTGCCCGTGCGCGGGCGGTCGGAATTGCAGGTGGGCACCACCGGGCGGCTGGCATGCGTGGCGTCGGCGCCGGCGGCGAAGTCGGGCGCGCTCGTGAGCGTGGCCGCGGGCACGCCGCCGAAGTCGACGAAGCCGGTGTTGGCCTTGGGCAGCTTCTTGCCCTTGGCGTTGGCCGGCGACACCGCGGGCGTGTCGGGCAGCGGGGCGTCGCTCGCGCGGTAGTAGGCCAGCACCTGGCGGCGCGTGGCGAGGAACTTGTGGAACGCGGCGTCGTCCGTGACGTCGACGATCTCGACGCGGCGATTGGCGGCACGGCCGGCATCGGTGTGGTTGTCGGCGATCGGCAGCGTCTCGCCGGCGCCCTGGTAGTACAGGTTGGCGGCCGGGACGCCCTCGGCGGCGAACACGCGTGCCACCGCGGCGGCGCGGCGCTCGGACAGGTTGGCGTTGTCGGTGGTGTTGCCGGTGTCGTCGGTATGGCCCACCAGCAGGATGCGCTTGGTCTTGAGCGATTCGACGCCGGCCTTGTCGTCGTCGGTGGCCGTGGGGCCCAGCTTGGCCAACTGCTTCGGGTATGAATACTGGTCGGCCACCTCGCGGAACAGCGCATCGGCCTCGGGCGTGAGCTTGTCGGAGCCGGCGGCGAACTGCTTGCCGTTGTCCTTGAGCGTGACGGACAGGCCGGCGGTGGTGGTGTCGCTGCCCGAGGTGAACGGGGTGGCGGAGGCCGGCGAGGGCGTATTGGCCGCGACGGCGGCCGCCGGCGGCAGGTCGCCCTTGGGCACGACGACGTTGGCGACCGTGATCTCGGCGTTGTGCTCCTTGGCGATGGCGAACATGGCGCAGCGGCGCTGGTCCAGGTTGTAGCCGATGGCCGCGCCCACCGCGCCGCCGGCCACGCCGCCCAGCACGCGGGCGTCGGTGGACTTGGTGAACTGCGACGTGACGACCGCGCCGGTGACCGCCCCGATGACGCCGCCCACGACGGTGGCCGTCTTGGCGCACGGGTCGTCGCTGACCTTGATGCCGGCGATGGACTGCGCGCCGGTGTGGGGGTCGGTGGCGCAGCCCTGGATCAGCAGCGCGACGGGGAGCGTGGCGGCCGCCAGCGGGTGGAGGCGGAAGCGATTCGTCGAAGTCATGGCAGTCTCGTCGATCAGGTGTTGTGCTTCAGGCCGTCCCTTTGCAACATGTGCACGGCCTGGCGGCGCGCGACCCTTCGGATGCCGCGCAGCCTATCCGGTATTCAATCACGGCTGCCGGCGCGGCGCACTCGTCATTCCGGGGGATTTCCCGGTGGTTCGGCGGGCGATTCCAGGGCAGGCAGCCCCGGGCCGGCAGCGAAGAATCCGACCGCGCCGGCTGGCATGCCGCCTGCCCGGGCCGCGCGCCGTCGCACAATGGGCCACCCACCCCAACTGGAAGGAAGGCAAGCTCCATGACCTCGCGTCGCCGCTTCATCTCGCTCGTTCCGGTGCTTGGCGCCGCCACCCTCGCGCGCGCCCAGTCGGCCCCGCTGGTCGACCCGAAGGATCCGCAGGCCCAGGCGCTGGGCTACACGGCCGACGCCACCAAGGTCGACAAGGCCAGGTATCCGAAGTACGCCGCCGGCCAGAACTGCGGCGGCTGCGCGCTGTACCAGGGCAAGGCGGGCGACAAGGCCGGGCCGTGCCCGCTGTACGCCGGCAAGTCGGTGCTGGCTGGCGCCTGGTGCAGCGCCTGGGTCAAGAAGGCCTGAGGCGGCCCCGGCCGTCACGGCTGCGTGACGGCTAGGAGTCTGCGCGGCAGAAGCCGACTACGGGCTGGGACCGATACGCGGCTGAGCCTGTGGCGAGTAGATTTTGGCCATGAGCTATCTGCCCTACGAACCCCAGCAGCAGGCGTTATTGCCGCAGGCGCTGCAGGACTGGTTGCCCGAAGGGCATCTGGCCTATTTCATCAGCGACACGGTCGACAGTCTGGACCTGCAGGCGTTCTACGCGCGCTACGAAGGTGGCGGTTCGCGCAACCAGCCTTTTCACCCGGCGATGATGGTCAAGGTGCTGGTCTACGCGTACGCCACCGGCGTGTTCAGCTCGCGCAAGATCGCCCGGAAGCTGCATGAGGACGTCGCATTTCGCGTGCTGGCCGCCGAGAACTTTCCGGCGCACCGCACGATCAGCGACTTCCGGGCGTTCCACTTGAAGGAGCTGGGCGAGTTGTTCGTGCAGGTGGTGCGCTTGGCCCGCGAGATGGGCTTGGTCAAGCTCGGGACGATCGCGGTGGACGGCACCAAGGTCAAGGCCAACGCGAGCCGCCACAAGGCCATGAGCTATGGTCACATGCTCAAGGTCGAAGCCGAGCTGAAGGCGCAGGTCGCGGTGTTGCTGCAACGCGCCAAGGCCGCCGACGAGGCCGAG
>DATCRO010000617.1:0-5059 GCA_036569025.1 Burkholderiaceae bacterium | reverse complement strand
GCATCAGTTCGTGGGCGTTCGCCTGAGGGGAGGACGGTCGGCGCGGCGGCATCGGGCGAGTCTACAGATCGACAGGCAAACTTGCAAGTTTTCATTCCATTATCGACATGCTGCACGAGCAAGTGGAAGGCCGAGCCCCTGCCCATCCGTTGCGCACCGGCAGGGCGAATCGTTCGCCCCGCGTCTCCCGGCCGGCGCGCCAGTGCCCCATCTTTCGCGCTACATCCGGTTGCGCACCGAAGAGTCCGCGGTACGTCGCTTGCCGAAGCCGGGCATCGCTGGATCCATCCGGAGAATGAAATGGACAACAACACCCTGATCGCCATCGCCGTCGCCGCGGTCGTCGTCATCGCGATCATTGCCGCGGTCGCCTGGAGCTCGTACCAGAGCAAGCGGCTGAAGACCCGCTTCGGCCCCGAGTACGACGCCGTGCTGCGCCGCACCGGCAGCAAGGCCAAGGCCGAGAAGGAACTGCGCCAGCGCGAGCAGCGCGTCGAGAAGTTCCAGATCGTGCCGCTGTCCTCGGCCGACGCCGCCAGGTTCTCGCAGTCGTGGAACCGCCTGCAGGGCTCGTTCGTCGACGACCCCAAGGGCGTGCTGATCGAGGCCGACAAGCTCGTGCGCGACCTGCTCGTCAAGCGCGGCTACCCGGTGGCGGACTTCGAGCTGCGCGCCGCCGACATCTCGGTCGACCACCCGGTCGTCGTCAGCAACTACCGCGCGGCGCAGCGCATCGTGTCGCTGGACCAGCGCGGGGAAGCGACCACCGAGGACCTGCGCAAGGCCGTGGTGCACTTCCGCGCGCTGTTCGACGAACTGCTCGGCAAGACGACGACGCGCGACGAGGCCGTCCCGCCGCAGCGGCTCGCTGCCTGAGGAATCCCGGTTCGCGTGGCGCCGCCGCCCGGACGCCTTGGCGCGGTATGGCGCGGCGCCCGCGCGGCGGATCGGCTCGCCGCGACATGCCGCCCCGTGGCGTCAGCCTTGCGGGAACTTGCTCATGTCGAAGAACAGCGGCTCCCAGACGTGGCCGTCCAGGTCCTCGAAGGCCCGGCTGAACATGAAGGGCAGGTCCTGCGGCGGGTTGACGTCCACCTTGCCGCCGCTCGCACCGGCCGCGGCCAGCATCGTGTCGACGGCGTCGCGGCTGTCGACGGCCAGCGCCAGCGACACCTCGCTCGAGCTCGCCGCGGCGATCGGCTTGTCCGTGAACGTCTTCCACTTGGCGTGGGTCAGCAGCATCACGTAGATGGTGTCCGACCACACCATGCAGGCCGCCGTCTCGTCGGTGAACTGCGGGTTGTTGACGGCGCCGATCGCCGCGTAGAAGGCCTTGGACTTGCCCAGGTCGCGCACGGGCAGGTTGATGAAGATCTGCTTGGTCATGGTGAGACTCCTCGGTGTCGTTTCGATTGGAAGGTTCATGCGGCGATACGGCGCCGGCATGTCCACACGACGTTCGACCGACAGCCGTTTCGACACGTCCGGAATTTATTTTCCTGTCGTGCTCGCGAGCGTTGACGGCCGCCGCCCGATCGCCGATGCTGGCCGCTCCCCGAGGCGCCAGGCGCCCGGTCATGAGCCCTCAACACATCAGGAGCAACCCCATGACGCCCAAGAACACCATCTGTCTCTGGTACGACGGCGACGCCGAGGCGGCCGCCCACTTCTACGCGGAGACCTTCCCGGACAGCAAGGTCAATGCAGTCCACAAGGCGCCCGGCGACTTCCCCGGCGGCAAGAAGGACAACGTGCTCACGGTCGAATTCACCGTGCTGGGCATCCCGTGCCTGGGCCTGAACGGCGGGCCGATGTTCAAGCATTCGGAGGCGTTCTCGTTCCAGGTCGCCACCGACGACCAGGCCGAGACCGACCGCTACTGGAATGCCATCGTCGGCAACGGCGGCCAGGAGAGCGCCTGCGGCTGGTGCAAGGACAAGTGGGGCCTGTCGTGGCAGATCACCCCGCGCGCCCTCACCGACGCCATGAAGGATCCCGACCCCGCCGTGCGCAAGCGCACCTTCGACGCGATGATGACGATGGGCAAGATCGACATCGCCAGGATCCAGGCGGCGCGCAAGGGTTGACGCGCCGCGGCCTCAGCGTACCTGCCCGCTGGCCCACGCCTGGCGGATCTGGCGCCCGCAGGTCAGCGAGGCCATGCCCACGCGCGCGCCGCTGAACGTGAACTGGAAGCGCGCGAGCACGCCCCAGGTCGTCTCGTCGCGCGAGATCCACGGGTAGAAGCCGAAGGCGCCGGCGCTGCTGAAGGCGCCGTCGCCGTCCGCGTCGTCCTCGACCCAGTGGCCGATCGAGTAATGCACGTCGGCATGGATGAAGGACTCGGCAGCGGTCGGGCAGGTTCCCGGGTTCGTGCACACGGGGTGCGTGCCCAGGACCGACTTCACCTGCAGCTGGCCCGCCACGATGCGGCGCAGGAATTCGCCGTAGTCGGCCGCGGTCGTGCGGATGCCCCCGGCCAGCTGCGGCTCCATGTACTCGAACGAGGTGCCCAGCGTGGCGTTGATGCGGGCGGCCAGCCCCTTGTCGTCGAGGTTGCCCAGGCCCTCGCGCACCGCGTGCTGCTGCATGTGGCCGCCGTTGTAGAAGAACTTGCCGTCCGCGGCCGGGTCGTGCGCGCCGTTCTCGCGCATCGCGTCGCACTCGCCCACCGTCTGGCCGCGGCGGCAGCTCCTGAAATGCACGTAGCCGCTCGTGAAATGCAGGAAGCGCACGTCGTCGTCGGTCAGCCGGCCCTGGCGCTGCTGCGCGATGAACGCCGCGTACACCAGCTTGGAGGCCGACGCGACGGGCATGGGCGTCGTGGCCGACGGCGGCCTCCGGCCGGCGCCACCGTCGGCGAGCACGCCGCGCGCGTCGCCGATGGACCAGTAGAAGGGCTGGACGGCCTTGCAGTCGGCCGCATTCTCCGCGGTCGCGCGCGCGGCGGCGGCGCGCTGGTCCGGCGTCGGCGCCGCGTGCGCCGCGCAGGCCGCGGCCAGCAGCAGTGTCGCCAGGCAATGCTTGCGTCTCATCGCTCGTCTCCGTCTCACGGGTATTGCGCCGACACCCAGGCCGCGCGGATGCGCCGGCCGCACTTCATCGAGGCCACGCCTTCCTGCTCGTCGCTGCTGTGCGCCATGCGGGCGACGATACCCCACCACGTCTTGCCGCCGTCGACCCACGGGTAGAAGCCGAACGCGCCGGGGCTGCTGAACGCGCCGTCGCCCGCGGCCGGATCGTCCTCGACCCAGTGGCCGATCGAGTAGTGGTCGCTCTCGGTCGGGATCGGCGAGTAGACCGCGCTTGCGCAGGTGTGCGGATTCGTGCAGACCGGATGCGTGCCCAGCAGCGCCCCGATCTTCAGCTGCCCGCCGACGATGCGCTGCAGGAAGGCGCCGTACGCGCCCGCGTTGGTGTAGATGCCGCCGGCCGGTTGCGGCTGCGAGTAGGCGAACGATGTGCCCAGCGCCGTGTTGACCGCGGTCGCGAGCGCGGCGTCGTCGTCCGCGGCCAGGCCGTTGTCGAAGGCGTGCTTCTCCATGTGGCCGCCGCCGTAGTAGAACTTGCCGTCGTTGGCCGGTTCGTACGTGCCGTTGGTGCCCGCGGCCTCGCAGGTGGCCACCGTGTCGCCCGGCTGGCAGCTCGTGAAGTCGGTGTAGCCGCTGGCAAAGTTCAGGAAGTGGATGTCGGTGTCGGTCAGCGTGCCGCCGCGCTCCTCGGCGACGTACGCGCCGTAGACCAGCTTGGACGCCGACGCGATCGACATGATGGTCGTCGCCGTGGGCGGCGCGATGCCGACGCTGCCGTCGCCCCGCTTGCCGGAGGCGTCGCCGACCGACCAGTAGAACGGTTGCACGGCCACGCAGTCGGCGGCCTGCGACGCGGCGCTCGCGGCCGCGGCGGCGCGCTGGGCGATGCCGGGCGTCGGGGCCGGTGCCGGCGCGGGAGCGGGTGCGGGGGTCGGCGAGCCCCCGCCGCCGCAGGCAGCCACCATCGAGCTCAGGAGGGCCAGCGTGGCCAATGTCGTCATGCGATCCATCATCGGGTCTCCGTGCGTGAAGGCAATGTCATTGGAAGCACGCCTGGTTCCACACCGGGTCGAACAGCGGCTGGCCGCCGGCCATCGGCGTGACGAGGTCGGCCACCGTCAGCGAATGCAGGCCGGTGCTGCCGGCCACGCTCGTCGTGGTGGTGAGCATGTGCGAGCCGCCGTACGGCGCGGCCGTCGAATCGACCGACACCGGCGCGCCGAACGCGGCCAGGCCCAGGCTCTGCCAGATGGGCTGCAGTTGAACCCACGGCACGAGCGTGTCGAGCGTGTTGCTGAAACCGACCTGGTTCGCGGCCGGCGTGACGTTCGGGTAGGCCTCCCAGCCCGCCGGCTGGCCGGGCACGATGTCCCAGTCCGGCGGCGAATCGAAGTAGCAGGCGCCGTGCATCGCATACAGCTTGGCCATCACGCCCGCGTGGCCGCCGCCCTGCGAGTGGCCGCCGACGGTGACCTTGCTCCAGTCGACGCTGCCGTCCCCCAGCAGGTACCGGCCCCAACCCTGGTCGGGGAAGTTGGCCTGCAGGTACGCCAGCGCCTCGGCCAGCCGCGTCACGATGGCGTCCGGCGGCGCGATGGCGACCTTGGTCGTGAGGTCGACACCGGTGAGGATCTCGCGCCGCACGTTCCAGAAGCAGGCCTCGCTCGGCGCGGTGCCGGCGCACAGCACGCCGACCTCGACCGGGTTCGGATAGTTCAGGCCCAGCACGTGCAGGCCCTTCGCCGCGCCGCTGGCCAGGATCTTCTGGTACGACGCCGGATGTGCGCCGGTGCCGGGCAGGAACACGAACAACCGGTTCCTGGCCGCGACGTCGGGCGACGGGTTGATCGCGATGTGCGTTTCCAGGGCCGTGGTGACGGCGGGGTCGATCACTTGCGGCAGGAGCTCGGCGTTGACGACCGACGGGGGCGCGGGCGCAGGCGCGGGCACGGACGAACCGCCGTCGCTGCCGCCCCCGCATGCAGCGACGAACAAGGCAAGCAGGACGACGGTGGCAAGCGGGGTGG
>DATCRO010000616.1:0-3323 GCA_036569025.1 Burkholderiaceae bacterium | reverse complement strand
GGTTACCTCAGCGCGACGTCCGCGCGCGGCCCGTGCGTCAGCGGCGCCGTTCGGTCTGCGCCACCAGGCGCAGCAGGGTGATCTCCGACGGCGATCCGAAGCGCTTGGGCGGCCCCCAGTAGCCGGTGCCGCGGCTCACGTAGATCAGCATGTCCTTGACGCGGTGCAGGCCCGCGGTGAACGGCTGCTGGAAGCGCACGAAGAAGTTCCACGGCAGGAACTGGCCGCCATGGGTGTGGCCGGACAGCTGCAGGTCGAAGCCCGCCTGCTCGGCGGCCGTCGAGCTGCGCGGCTGGTGCGCCAGCAGCACCTTGACCGCCGCGCGCGGCGCGCCGGTGATGGCCAGCGCGACGTCGGTGCGGTGGCTGGTGTCGTAGCTGGCCGCGGAATAGTCGGTGACGCCCGCGATCACGATGGGCGCGTGCTTGTGCAGGATGATCACGTGCTCGTTGAGCAGAACGCGCACGCCCAGCGACGGCAGGTACTTCAGCCACGGGTGCACGCCGGAGTAGTACTCGTGGTTGCCGGTGACGAAGAAGGTGCCGTGGCTGGAACGCAGGCCGGCCAGCGGCGCCACGTGCCGCGACAGCTCGTAGACGTTGCCGTCCACCAGGTCGCCGGTGATGGCCACCACGTCGACCTGCAGCTGGTTGATCTTCGCGACCACGTACTTCATCGCCGGGCGCTTGATCGTCGGGCCGACGTGCATGTCCGAGATCTGCGCGATCTTGAAGCCCTGCAGCGCGGGCGGCAGGTCCTTCAGCGGGATGTCGACGGTCTTGACGCGCGGCGCCTTGCGCGCGTTGTAGAAGCCCGCCAGCGTCACCAGCAGCGCGGCCACGACGACGCCGCTGGCGCTGAGGTCGAGCCCGTGGTCCGTGACCCGCAGGCCGGCCAGGCGCGCCAGCAGCAGCACGATGACGACCACGTCGCGCAGCAGCGTCAGCACGAACAGCGACGAGAACAGGCCCATCAGGGTGAGGCTGGCCCAGGCCAGCATGTCGCTGCGCCGGATCTCCTCGGGCGTGCGCTTGCCCTTGCGCCGGCGCAGTGCGAGCGGCACCATGCCCGCCGAGACGGCCAGCAGCACGGCCAGCAGCGCCGCCGGCACCATGCCGGAAGCCGCCAGCACGCCCGGCAGCAGGCGCAGCGCCACGTAGGCGTGCACCACGACCGAAACAACCCACAACCCGTTCATCAAGCCCTCGTCAGCCCCCGCGTTCCGGGACCGCAATCGTCCCACATCGCGGCGTCCACCCGGGCCGGCCGGCGCCAAGTCGTCGGTAACGAGGCTTTACCTGGGCAGGCCGACCTGGGTCAGGTTGTCGTCGGAATTGCGGTCGATGCGCTTGTTGTAGGGGTCGATGCCGACCCAGGCGGGGCGGCGGTCGACGACCACCGTGACCGGCACGCCGGGCCCGTGGACGCGCACCTTGTGCAGCAGCAGGACGTCCGACGGCCCGAAGCCCTTGTCGCCGGGGCGGGCGGTGAACACGCCCACCTCGACGTCCTCGTCCATCGGGGCCTCGGTCTCCTTGCCGGCGCCGTCCGCGTAGAACTTGTGGGCCTGGACGTCGAACTTCACCTCGTACTTGCCGTCGGGCCGCTGCGTGGCCGCGGCGTTGGTGGCCTTGAGGTCGAGGATCGTGATCTTCTCGAACAGGTCGGAGATCAGCTGCTCGTTCTGCGGTCCGGCCTCGGCCCGCAGCAGCTTGAGGAAGTCGGTCGTGTTGGCGTAGGGCGCGCCCTTGAACGCGTACCGCGCCAGCAGCTTGCGCATCGCGCGGTTGACCACTTCCTCGCCGAGCGCCTCCTTGGCCCAGTACATCGCCACCGAGCCCTTGCGGTAGTAGATGTAGTCCTGGTCCTCGACCCGGTACAGCGGCAGCTCCTCCAGCACGGCGCCGCCGCGCGAGCGCAGGTAGCGGTCGAGCTCGTACTTCAGGAAGCGGCGCACCTGGTCCTTGCCGTAGTGCTGCTCCATCACGAGCAGCGCCGAGTACTGCGCGAAGGTCTCGACCAGCATCGAGGCGCCCTGCTGGTCGGACGGCACCAGCTGGTGGCCCCACCACTGGTGGCCGATCTCGTGCGCCGTGACGTAGGTGGCGACGTCGATCTTGGTCGGGTTGGTCCAGTGCTGCACGAAGCCGATGCCCTCGGAGAACGGGATCGTGTTGGCGAACGACTGCGCGAACGACGCATAGGCCGGGAACTCGATGATGCGGGCCTGGCGGAACTGGTAGGGCGAGAACGACTTGTTGAACAGCGCGAGCGACTCGCCCATCGCGCCGAGCATTCGGTCGACGTTGAAGTCGTGGCCGGCCGCGTAGTACACCTTCAGGGCGACGTCGTGCGCCGGCTGGTCGCCCTGCGCCGGCGCGTGCCACACCGCGTCGCGGACGTCGTAGCGGCCCGACTGGATCGAGAAGAACTGGTTGATCGGCGCGTCGCTGCGGAAGTGCACGGTGCGGCGGGCGTCGCGATCCTTGGACACGCCCGTGTCGCTGACGACCTGCCCCGGCGCGATCGGCGTCTGGTCGCCGTCGGTGGTGACGGTGATGTCGGACGTCACCCAGTCGCTGTCGTGCGTGAGCTCGTTGAACTGGCGCGCGGCGTCGTCCTCGAGCTTGGGCGGGCGCAGCTCCGCGGGCAGGCCGTACTTGCGGCGCTTGGCGCGCTCCTCGAGCAGCCCGTAGCGCGCGAAGCCCACGGACGGCGTCACCTCGGAGTTGTTGAAGAAGCTGCCGTTGGGCACCACCGCCGTCATCGGCCGGTCGTTGCGGAACCCGCGTTGTTCGAGCGTGGTGGTGAACTGCAGCACGCGGCGCTCGCCCGGCTGCATCGGCGTGGCGAGCTTGTAGATGCGGTAGTGGAAGCGCGGGTAGTCGGTCTGCACCGTCGCGCCCGGGAAGCTGATCGAGTCCAGCCGCAGGTTCTCGGCCCACTGCAAATGCAGCACGGGAATGGCCTCGTTGCTGCGATTGACCAGCGCGAAGCTGCCGTGCGTGACGGCGCGGGCGTCGCGCGGCCAGAGCTCCACGTCGAGCGTGACGTCGGCCACGCGCGGCTGCACGACCTTCTCGAAGGGCAGCAGCGTCTTCTCGAAGTCGGCGGCGCGGCGGTCGCGCTCGGGCTGCGTCGTGTAGTGGTTCAGGACGTTGGTGTTGTAGAAGATCCAGGCGCCCGACGCGATCCAGACGAGGGCCGCGCCGCCCAGCACGGCCGCCGGCGTGCCGCGCAGGTGCTGGCCGATCTGGGCGAGGCGCGGGCGCAGGGCGATGGTCGTGCCCCGGCGCCACAGCGCGTGCGACAGCACCAGCAGC
>DATCRO010000615.1:0-13370 GCA_036569025.1 Burkholderiaceae bacterium | reverse complement strand
GCGTCATCTCGGGCAGCCGCTTCGTGGGCCTCGGCGAGGGCGGCCACCTCTACAGCAGCACCGACGGCCATTCGTGGTCGGCGCTGACCACCATCACCGGCGTGGGCACGCTCAACGCGGGGGTGTTCGGCAACGGCAAGTACGTCGCGGTCGGCGACAAGGGCTACATCGCGGCCAGCGGCGACAGCGTCGCCTGGCTCGCGGGCCAGGTGGTGGTCGTCGGCGGCAACCCGATCAACCTGCACGGCATCACGTGGACGGGCACGATGTTCGTCGCGGTCGGCGACAACGGCCTGATCACCACCAGCAAGGACGGCTCGGCGTGGACGGCGCCGGCCACCTCCGCGGTCGCGGGCCCCTTGCGTTCCGTGTCGGCCTCGACCGGCGGCGAGATCGTGATCGTCGGCGACAACGGCATCGAGACCAGCGAGGACGGCGTGCACTGGACGGCGCGCAATTCGAACGGCGCCGCGGCGCTGAACGCGGTCACCTATGCGAGCGGCAAGTTCGTCGCGGTGGGCGCCAACAGCGCCATCAAGACCTCGTCGGGCGACTGACGCCCCGGCGTCCGGCGGGGCGCGCGCGTCCCACCGGGCTCAGCGGGCCCCCAACCCCTGCACGCCGGCCGCGATCGCGGCCGGCGTTTCCATGTCCGCGTCCGTCAGCGCGCGCAGGAACGCGACGATGTCGTCGATGTCGCGTTCGTCCAGCCGCGGGCGGCCGTCGGGCCGCGGCGCGAACGGGATCTCGCGGTGGACGAAGGGCGTCGCATCCGCGGGCAGGTCGTCGTACACATGCACGCTGCCGTCGGCGTTGCGCGCGTACCAGCGCGCGGGGTCGGTGTCGCGCGTGGCGTAGAAGGCCACCGCGTCGCGCAGCGAGTGCAGCGATCCGTTGTGGAAGAAGCTGGTGCGCAGCGCCACGTTGCGCAGCGTGGGCGTGCGGAAGCGCCCGCAGAAGCTCGGGTCCGCGCTCAGTCCGGGCCGGCCCGATCGGCACAGGCCCAGATCGGCGTCGCGGTCGCGCGCGTGCGCGGCCACGGGTTGCATCGACGACGTCGACGACGCGGCCAGCGGCGGCAGTTCCGCGCGCCGCGGCACGGCCAGCGCGATGAAGCCGGCGTCGGTGAACAGCGGCGCGCGGCCGCTCGCGCTGCGCCGGCTCGGATGGCACGTGTCGCAGTTGCCTTTGGTGGGATCGCGGTACAGCGCGAGCCCGCGCAGCTGCGCGTCGCTCAGCGTCGCGCGGCCGGCCAGCCAGCGGTCGTAGCGGCTGTCGAAGGGCGCGAACTCGGGCGCCTGCTCGAACACCTCGAGGGCGAGCGCCGTCCACGCGACGACGCGATCGGGATCGGCAAGCACGTCGCCACGCGGCGGGCTGAACGCGGCGCGAAAGCGCGCGGCATAGGGTGCGGCGGCGATGCGGCGCGCCAGCGACACGGCGTCGGCATTGGCCATCTCGCGCGCATCGAACAGCGGGATCAGCGCCTGCTCGCGTGCCGTGTCCGCGCGGCCGTCCCACGTGAGGCCGCCGGTGGGGCCGCCGTCGGCACCGTGCGTCTCCTCGTCGTCGGTCGTGTGCTCGGTGAAGCGGCCGGCGAACTGGGCGTAGCGCAGCGACGGGATCGCGCGCGTGCCGTCGTGGACGGGGTCGTCGTCGCGGAACGGGCTGGGCGTGCGCGCCGTGGGCCCGAAGGCCGCGACCGGGTCGTGGCAGGTCGCGCACGAGACGCGGCCGCTGGCCGACAGGCCTGGGTCGTTGAACATCGCGCGGCCGAGCGCCGTGAGCTGCTCGACGCTGGGCCGGTCGCCGAAGGCGCGCGGCTGCGGCGCGACGGCGCCGGGCCCGGCCGCGGCCAGCGCGGCGCCGGCCAGCAGCGTCGCGACCGCGGTCGCGTGCGCGAGCCGCCTCATGCGCCGATCCGCGTCAGTGCGGGCGCAGCTCGAGCGCCGCGCTCAGGTCGCCCATCGCGGGCAGGCCGTTGGCCTCGAGCGACGCGTCGCGCAGCTTGAGCCCAGGCAGCAGCGGCAGCGACCAGCGGTGCGCGATGAAGCGCGCGATGGAGCCGGTGTCGTACGGCGTGTGGTCGACGAAGCCGCGGCGCGCGTACGGCGAGATGATGACGGCCGGGATGCGCGTGCCCGGCCCGACCAGGTCGCCCTTGGGCGGCGCCACCTCGTCCCACTGGCCGCCGTTCTCGTCGTACGTGACCACCACCAGCATGTGCGCCCACTGCGGGCTGGCCTGCAGCCTGGCGATGGTGTCGGCCAGGTGCGCGTCGCCCTCGGCCAGGCTCGCATAGCCGGGGTGCTCGTTGTTCTTGCCGATGGGCTTGTAGAACACGACCGGCGGGAGCCTGCCGGCAGCGGCGTCGGCCACGAGGTCGTCGTAGTCCTTCAGGTGCGCGGCGCGATCGGCGGCGTGCGTCCTGGGGTCGAAGGCGGCGTAGTAGTTGAAGGGCTGGTGGTGCGCCTGGAAGTCGCCGGACGCGTCGTCGTAGACCTTGGTGCGGTCGGCCAGCGCGGCCTTCCAGCCGCCGGAGTACCACGTCCACGCGACGCCCTTGCCCGTGAGCAGGTCGCCGATGGTCGGCAGCGTCTGCGGCGGCAGCGTGGTGGGCTCGGCCAGTGTCGCGTACTGGCCCGACGGGTCGTCCGGCGACGGCGGGTTGTAGCTGGGCTGGTACGGCGGCTGCATCGTGTTGATGCTGTGGAACGTGCCGTCGCCCAGGTAGTCCTTGGGCGTGAGGTTGCCGCTCTTCTTGAACACCGGCGGCCCGCTGAGCGCCGAAGCGGGCGAGTTGTCGGCCAGCGCGAGCTCGGGCAGGAACTTGCCCGCGGCGTCGGTCCTGAGCACGGTGATGGACGGATGCGCCGGCGCGGTGTCGGCATTCGGGTACTCGGGCATGCAGGCGCAGACCAGGTACTGGTGGTTCAGATAGGAACCGCCGAACGCGCCCTGGAAGAAGCGGTCGGCCAGCGTGTAGTCGCGCGCCAGCTTCCACATCGCCGTGCGGCTGCCGTCGAACCAGCCCATCACCATCGCGCCCGAGTCGCCCCACGCGGCGAACTTGTCGTTCAGGCCGCCGTCGATCTGCATCTGGTTCTCGAAGAAGCGGTGGACCAGGTCGCGCGTGACGATCGCGTTCGTGACCGCCGGCGCGCCCCAGGCCGGCGTGGGCGAGTCGACCTGGAACGGCGCGTTGGGCAGCACGTTGGTGGTCTGCGCCTGCGTCACCGTCACCGCCTGGCCGGCGGCGGTCAGGCCGCCCCAGGCCGGCGGCAGCTTGGGCAGCACGGTGCCGTCACGGTCCTTCTGCGGCGCGAAGGCCGGCGCGCCCTTCTTCTTTCCGCTCGGCACCCCCGTGGCGCCGGGGAAGTTGGCGAACAGGTTGTTGAAGCTGCGGTTCTCGGCGTAGATGACGACGACGTTGGTGATGCGGTCGAGGTCGAGCCGGCTCGCCAGCGCGGCGGCGAGGTCGTCCTTGCGGCCGGTGTCGGCGACGGCTTCGGCGATGCGCTGCATCAACGACTCCTGCTCGGCGACAAGACGCGGGCGCTGGCCGGCCAGCATGTCGATGGTGGCCGCGCGGGTGCTCTCGGTGTCGGCCTCGGCAAGGCCCAGGCGCGCGCGCAGTTGGCGCTCGGCCTCGGCCACCGAGCCGTCCTTGCCCGCAGCGTCGACGATGGCCTGCAGCTCCGTCGACAGCGGCCCGATCGCGCGCGGCGTGGCGCCGTCGACGTCCGGCGAGCGCAGCACCAGGGGGCGCATCACGGCGACCTTGTCGTGCGTGGCCGTGTCGACGAGGAATGCGCCCTTGCCGACCTCGGCCACGAGCGCGCCGTGCCCCGCGAGATGGAACCCGCCATCCGCACCCGAGAACACCGACGCCTCGTTGCCGTCGCAGCGCGCGTTGTGGTTGCGGTCGATGCAGACCTTGGCATGCGCGTAGACCTTGCCGTCCACGCCCAGCACGACGCCCGTGGCGGGCGCCCTGGCGGCGGCCGGCGCGGCCGCGGCGGCAAGGAAGGCCGCGGCGAGCGCGGACGTCAGCGGGTGGAGGCTCAGGTGTCGGGACATGGGGGTTCTCGTTGCCTGGGGTGAAGGATGCCGTGCGGATTCTCGCCGCCAATTCGTGCGCGACCGTTTCAAGGCGTCACGCGAGGCGGGGTTTCCACCGTCCCCTGGTCGCGGTGGGGCTTGCGTAATCCCGTACGGAGGCTGTCAGGGAGTGCTGGCAACATGGCCGCCGCAAAGAGATGAATCGAGAGATGACCAAGATCGCGGTCGTGACCGACCTGCATGCCAACCGGGAAGCCGTCGAGGCCGTGTTCGCCCACGCCCGCGCCCAGGGCGCCACGGAGTGGGCATTCCTGGGCGATTTCGTCGGGTATGGCGCCGATCCCGCCTGGGTCGTCGACCAGGTGCGCGAGATGGTGGACGCGGGCGCCGTGGCCGTCTGCGGCAACCACGACGAGGCGGCCGTCATCGGCAGCACGCCGCAGATGCGTCCCGAGGCGCGCATGGTCATCGACTGGACGCGTGCGCAGCTGGACCCCGGCCAGCTCGACTTCCTGGCCGCCCTGCCGTTCCAGGTGCAGCGCGACGACGTGCTGTACGTGCACGCCAACGCCTTCGCGCCCAGCCAGTGGGAATACGTGCAGGGCCGCGCCGACGCCGTGCGCTCCATCCATGCCACGTCCTGCCACTACACCTTCTGCGGCCACGTGCACGAGCCGCGGCTGTACCACCTGGGCGCCACCGGAAAGGCGGGCGACTTCTCGCCCACGCCCGAGGTCGCGATCCCGCTGCCGGGCTACCGCCAGTGGCTGGTGATCCCCGGCTCCGCCGGCCAGCCGCGCGACGGCAATCCCGCGGCCTGCTACGCGATGTTCGAGCCGGATGCTCAACGGATCACGTATCACCGTGTACCCTACGACCACGAGAGCGCAGCCGCCAAGATCAGGGCGGCCGGCCTGCCCGAGCGGCTGGCCGCTCGTCTCGCCGAGGGGGTGTAGCGTGGACAAACCAACAGCAAAGGCGCCCGTCCAGTCCGGAACGGCGCGTTCCAGCGGCGCGTTCGACTCCGGCGCCGGCAGCCGCATGAAGCGCGCCGGCGACTGGAAGTACGACATCGGCAGCATGGGCCCGCCGCTGGAACGCGGCGCGATCGTCGACGGTTTCCTGCTGGAGAAGCGCCTGCACCAGGGCGGCATGGCCAGCATGTGGCGCGTCAGCCGCGTCGACGCCGAAGGCAAGCCGGCGCCGGTGGAGGGCGAGCCGCCGCTGATCATGAAGGTGCCGCGCATCAAGGGCGGCGAGGATCCGGCCACGATCGTCGGCTACGAGGTCGAGCAGATGATCATGCCGGCGCTGACCGGCCACCATGTCCCCAAGTACATCGCGCGCGGCGACTTCACGCGCCAGCCCTTCATCGTGATGGAGCACATCGCGGGCGACACGCTGCGCCCGCGCCTGGCCGAGGCGCCGCTCGCGCTCGACGAGATCACCGAGATCGGCATCAAGGTGGCCAACGCGCTGCACGACCTGCATCGCCAGCACGTCGTGCACCTGGACGTCAAGCCCAGCAACATCATGATCCGCCCCGACGGCGCGGCCGTGATGGTCGATTACGGGCTGTCGCGCCACGAGCACCTGCCCGACCTGCTGGAGGAGGAGTTCTCGCTGCCCATGGGCACCGGGCCGTACATGTCGCCCGAGCAGGTGCAGTTCATCCGCAACGACCCGCGCTCGGACCTGTTCGCGCTCGGCGTGATGCTGTACCACTTCACCACCGGCGAGCGCCCGTTCGGCGCGCCGACGTCGGTGCGCGGCCTGCGCAAGCGCCTGTGGATCGACCCGGTGCCTCCCCGCGCGCTGCGCCCCGACTGCCCGCCCTGGCTGCAGGAGGTCATCCTCAAGTGCCTGGAGGTGCAGCCCGACAAGCGCTACCAGACCGCCGCGCAGCTCGCGCTGGACCTGCAGCAGCCCGACCAGATCGTGCTGACGCGGCGCGCCGAGCGCATCGCCCGCTCCAGCCAGTGGACGCGCCTGAAGCGCTGGTTCTTCGCGCTCGGCGCCGAGCCCGCGGAAGCCGCCGCGCCGTCGGCCACCGAGGTGCTCAATCGCAGCAACATCATCATGGCCGCGGTCGACGTCGACAACGCGTCGCCCGAGCTGCTCGACCAGCTGCGCGAGACGGTGCGCCGCATCGTGCTCACCGAGCCCGGCGCGCGCCTGGCCTGCGTCAGCGTGATGCGCATCGCGCGCATCGGCACCGACGCGCTGACCGACCACACCGGCAAGAGCCTGCACGTCAAGCAGCTCGTCGGCCTGAAGCACTGGGCGCGGCCGATCAGCAAGTCGCTCAACCTCGAGGACGGGCGGTTGACCTTCCACGTGCTCGAGGCGCCCGACCCCGCCGACGCGCTGGTGGACTTCGCCAAGCGCAACCAGGTCGACCACATCGTGATGGGCGCGCGGGGGGTGTCGGCGCTGCGTCGGTACCTGGGCAGCGTGTCGTCGACGGTGGTCGCCGAATCGCTGTGCACCGTCACCGTGGTGCGCGCGAGCGCGCCGGATGCGGTGCCCGCGGAGCCGGTGAAGCAGGCGACGGCTTCCGATGGCATCTCGTAGCCGACGGCGTGTTGCCAGCATCGCTGCGTCGCCGGCCTGGCCTCGCACGCCCGCGGCGAGCCGCGGGCTTGCCGTTCCGCCTGACGCGCTGTCGCCGCATCGCGCTCACCAGGTTTCATCCTGCGCGCAGTCGCAGGATCCACGCCTGCCGCGCGGCCTCGTCGCCAAGGCGATCCTGCGACTCCGCTTCGCTGCGCGCAGCGATGACGGCTTGGCGCTCCGCGTGACGCAAGCGCCGCGCGCGGTAAGCTCGCCCCATGACCAAGCTCTGGGACATCTCTCCGCCCGTGGACGCGCGCTCGCCGGTGTTCCCCGGCGACACCGAATACCACCAGGTCTGGGGCGCGACGATCGGCCCGGGCTGCCCGGTCAACGTCAGCGCGATCACGCTGTCGCCGCACACCGGCGCGCACGCCGACGCGCCGCTGCATTACGAGGCCGGCGCCGCGACGATCGGCGAGGTGCCGCTCGAGCCCTTCCTGGGCCCCTGCCGCGTCATCCACGCGATCGCCAGCGGCCCGCTGGTGCGGATGCGCGACCTCGCGCACGCGCTGCCACCCGCGGCCGCGCCCCTGCCCGAGCGCGTGCTGGTGCGCACGTACGCGCGCGCGCCGCTCGACCAGTTCGACCCCGACTGCGCCGCCTTCGCACCCGCCACGGTGGAGGCGCTGGCCGACCTGGGCGTCCGCCTCGTGGGCATCGACACCGCCAGCGTCGACCCGGCCAGCAGCAAGACCCTCGACAGCCACCAGGTCCTGCGCCGTCGCGGCCTGCGCGTGCTGGAGAACCTGGTGCTCGACGAGGTGCCCGAGGGCGACTACGAGCTGATCGCGCTGCCGCTGCGGCTCACGAGCGCCGACGCGAGCCCGGTGCGGGCGGTGCTGCGCGCGCTGGCCTGAGCCCGCGCCATCGGGGCCCGCCCACCGATAGCATCGCCCCTGCCCCGCGGGCCACGAACGCAGGTGGGCCGGCACGCCGGTCCCGTTGACCCGCGCCGCAAAGCGGGCGCATGATTTCGAGCGCACTTGGCGTGCGCGCGCCGGTCGATGCGCGGGCTCCTCGCGCCGACGCAGTCCACGAGCCCGCGGAGGGTATGGACATGGACGAAGGCAAGTTGAACGAATTCATGGGCAAGCTCGTCGTCGACATGGGGGGCGCGGCGATCCTGGCCAACGTCATCCTGGGCGAGGAACTGGGCCTGTACAAGGCGATGGCCGATGGCGAGAAGGTCACGCCCGAGCAGCTCGCCGAACGCACCGGCTGCAACGCCCGCCTCGTGCGCGAGTGGCTCAGCGGCCAGGCGGCCAGCGGCTACATCGAGCACGACAAGGGCCGCTTCCGCCTGCCCGAGGAACAGGCGATGGCGCTGGCGATCGAGGATTCGCCCGTCTACGTGGCGGGCGGCGCGTCGGTGCTGTCCAGCATGTACCTGGACAAGGACAAGCTGGTGGCCGCGATGCGCGGCGACGGCGCGCTGTCCTGGGCCGACCACCATCCGTGCCTGTTCACCGGCACCGAGCGCTTCTTCCGTCCCGGCTACCGCGCGCACCTGGTCAGCACCTGGCTGCCCGCGCTCGACGGCGTGGTCGAGAAGCTGGAGAAAGGCGCCAAGGTGGCCGACATCGGCTGCGGCCACGGCGCGTCGACCGTGATCATGGCGCAGGCGTTCCCGAATTCGACCTTCCTGGGCTACGACTTCCACGACAAGTCGATCGCCAAGGCCCGCGAGCGCGCGGCCGAGGCGGGGGTCGGCGACCGCGTGAAGTTCACGAAGTCCACCGCGCGCGAATTCCCCGGCGGCGACTTCGACCTCGTGTGCTTCTTCGACTGCCTGCACGACATGGGCGACCCGGTCGGCGCCGCGCACCGCGCGCACGAGGCGCTCAAGCCGGGCGGCACGGTGCTGCTGGTCGAGCCGTTCGCCAACGACGAGCTCGACGACAACATCAACCCGGTCGGCCGCATGTTCTACGCGGCGTCGACGTGCATCTGCACGCCCAACTCGCTGTCGCAGGAGGTCAAGCTGGGCCTGGGCGCGCAGGCGGGCGAGCGCCGGCTGGCGCACGTGTTCCACCAGGCCGGCTTCAAGCATTTCCGGCGCGCCACCGAGACGCCGTTCAACCTCGTGCTCGAAGCGCGCAAGTAGGTTGCGCACCGCGCGCTCGGCGGCGAGCGGCCGCCGAGCGCGAAAACCTCGGTTTTCACGGGGAAAGACGCCCGGCATCCACGGTGGGCAACGCCTAAAATCGTCAATCCGAACGGCACGTCGGCGCCCCGCCTCGCGGAGGCCGGGCCCGGCGTCCCTCCCCTGCCCGGCGGCCATCCGCACGTCGCGGCGCCGCAACCGAAAGACCGCCCATGGACACCCGCACCTCCCCCGCCCGCGCCCGCATCGCCCGACTGCGCGAGGTGATGCACCGGCAGGGGGTCGACGCCGTGCTGGTGCCGTCGAGCGACCCGCACCTGTCCGAGTACCTGCCCGGCCGCTGGCAGGGCCGCCAGCACTTCTCGGGCTTCACCGGCTCGATGGGGACGCTGGCCGTCACCGCCGACAAGGCCGCGGTGTTCGCCGACAGCCGCTACTGGACGCAGGCCGAGGCCGAGCTGCGGGGCAGCGGCATCACGCTCGTGAAGATCCCCACCGGCACCGCCGCCCACCACCTCGACTGGCTCGCGAGCGAGGTGCGCCGCGGCGGCGTGGTGGCCGTCGACGGCGCCGTGCTGGGCCTGGCCGCGTCGCAGGCGCTGCGCGCCCGCCTGGCGGCGGCCGGCGTCTCGCTCAAGACCGACACCGACGTCCTGGCCGACGCCTGGGACGAGCGCGCCGAGCTGCCCACCGCGCGCGTCTACGAGCACGCCGCGCCGCACGCCGCGCAGTCGCGCGCCGACAAGCTGGCCCAGGTGCGCGCCGCGATGGCCGCGGTCGGCGCGACGCACCACTTCGTCTCCACCGTCGACGACATCGCATGGATCACCAACCTGCGCGGCGCCGACGTCGACTACAACCCGGTCTTCCTGGCCCACCTGCTGATCGACGCCCACACGGCGCGCCTGTTCGTCGGCGCCGGCAAGATCGACGCCGCGCTGCAGGCCGCGCTCGCGGCCGACGGCATCGGCGTGGCCGACTACGCCGCGGCCGGCAACGCCCTGGGCGCGCTGCCGCGCGACGCGGTGCTGCTGCTCGACCCGCGCCGCATCACGCTGGGCTTTCGCGAGCGCGTCGCCAAGGGCGTGCGCGTCGTCGAGTCCATCAACCCGAGCACGCTGGCCAAGAGCCGCAAGACGGCCGAGGAGCTCGCGTTCATCCGCGAGGCGATGGCGCAGGACGGCGCCGCCATGTGCGCGTTCTACGCCTGGTTCGACAAGGCCACCGCGGCCGACCGCCCGTTCGGCCCGATCACCGAGATCACCATCGACGAGAAGCTGTCGGGCGAGCGCCGCAAGCGCCCGGGCTTCGTCGGCCTGAGCTTCCCCGTCATCGCCGGCTGGAACGCCAACGGCGCGATGCCGCACTACCGCGCCACGCCCGAATCGCATGCCGTGATCGAGGGCGACGGCCTGCTGCTGATCGACTCGGGCGGCCAGTACGTCGGCGGCACCACCGACATCACCCGCGTCTGGCCGGTGGGCAGCATCACGTCGCAGCAGCGCCAGGACTACACCCGCGTGCTGCAGGGCACGCTGGCGCTGAGCCAGGCGCGCTTCCCGCGCGGCACGCTGTCGCCCATGCTCGACGCGCTGGCCCGTGCGCCGCTGTGGGCCGCCAAGCTCGACTACGGCCACGGTACCGGCCACGGCGTCGGCTATTTCCTGAACGTGCACGAGGGCCCGCAGAGCATCAGCAAGGCCATGACCGAGGCGGCCCACGCGATGGAGCCGGGCATGATCACGTCGATCGAGCCGGGCCTGTACCGCCCGGGCCAGTGGGGCATCCGCATCGAGAACCTCGTGGCCAACGTCGCCATCGGCGCGAGCGAGTTCGGCGACTTCCTCGAGTTCGAGACGCTGACGCTGTGCCCCATCGACACCCGCTGCATCGAGCCGGGCATGCTCAGCGCCACCGACGTCGCCTGGCTCAATGCCTACCACGCCACCGTGCGCGAGCGCCTGCTGCCGCTGGTGGACGGCGATGCGAAGGACTGGCTGATCAAGCGCACCGAGCCGTTCGCGGGCTGAGGCGCCGCGCGCGGGCGGGCACGAGCCGGCGCGTCACGCCCGGGCGTCCGCACGCGACGCCCACGCCGCCCCCATCGCCCGGGATGCGACACTGTCACCCCCGCGCCCGGCGCGGATGCCCGCCCTCCCCGCGGGCCAACAGCAATTCGACGGACGGAGATCGCCATGGGCGCGCAATGGAAAGAAAAGGGCAAGGCGGCAGTCGCTGATGCCAAGGGCAAGCTGTTCGGCAAGCTCGTCAAGGACATCATGATCGCCGCGCGTGGCGGCGCCGACCCGAAGGACAACGCCAGGCTGCGCATGACCATCGAGGCGGCCCGCAAGGTGTCGATGCCCAAGGACACGCTGGAACGCGCCATCAAGAAGGGCGCGGGCCTGACCGGCGAGACGATCAACTACACCAGCGTGCTCTACGAAGGCTTCGCGCCGCACCGCGTGCCGGTGGTGGTGGAGTGCCTGACCGACAACGTCAATCGCACCGCCTCCGAGATGCGCGTGCTGTTCCGCAAGGGCCAGCAGGGCACGCCCGGCTCGGTGACGTGGGACTACGACCACGTGGGCATGGTCGAGGCCGAGGCCAAGGACGGCGCCGATCCGGAACTGGCCGCCATCGAGGCCGGCGCGCAGGACTTCGAGGCCGGCGACCAGGAAGGCACCACGCTGTTCATCACCGACACCGCCGACCTCGACGTCGTCGCCAAGGCGCTGCCCGACCACGGCTTCGTCGTGCTGTCCGCCAAGCTCGGCTACAAGCCCAAGAACCCGATCGACCCGTCGTCGCTGAGCGCCGAGGCGCTGGAGGAAGTCGAGAGCTTCCTGCAGGCGATGGACGCCAACGACGACGTGCAGAACGTCTACGCGGGTCTGGCCGGCTGAGCCCGCGACGGCTCGCGGCCGCCCTTGCTTCGATCACGCCGATGATGTCAGGGGGCTGCGCGCAGGAACTCGTAGACCCGGGGCGTACGCTGCCGCCACACCCCTGACGCCAAATCGCGGAAGTGAGTGGCGCAATAGTCGCGCAGCACCTTGTCTTGGGTCGGCGCATCGCGTGCTGCGAGTGCCTTGATGGTGGCATCGAGCGTGGACGACGCCACCTTGTCCAGCTGGCCCGCCCGCTCCGGATGGCCGTCGAGCATCCGGGCACAGTGCCGCGACGAAACGTCGATCTCGTGGGCATCGTGACTGCGCCAAGCTGTGATCGCCGCAGCCTACGAGGCGGCGTCATCCGGGTAGCGCTTGCCGCATTCCGCCGACAACAATTCGGACATCCTGATCGACATCATCATCATGCCGAACGCCTCGCCAACGGAGTCAGCGTCCTGGTACGGCATGGACTGGCACGACACTGAGTCGGCCGCGAAAACGAGCAACAGCGACAAGGCAACGGCACGCAGCGTGGGGACTCCCTCGACCCGGGTTTGAACGCCGGGCGATCCCGCACCCGCTCGGGCGCAAAGTGTCGCACGGGCGCGCGGTCGGCGGAGTCGGCCACTCCGTCACGGCCGTGCACTCACTCCAGCCGGAACGCGTGCACCAGCGTGTTCAGGCTCTCGGCCTGGCCGCGCAGCGATTCGGCCGCGGCGGCGCTTTGCTCCACCAGCGCCGCGTTCTGCTGCGTCATGGTCTCCAGGTGCTGCACCGAACCGCCCACCTGCACGATGCCGGAGGACTGCTCCGCGGCGGCGGCGCTGATCTCCGAGATGATGGCCGTCACACGCTCGACGCTGGACTCGATCTCGCGCATCGTGGCGCCGGCGTCGGCGACCTGGCGCGCCCCCGTCTCGACGCGATCGACCGAGGCGCCGATCAGGGACTTGATCTCCTTGGCCGCGCCGGCCGAGCGCTGCGCGAGCGAGCGCACCTCGGAGGCGACGACCGCGAAGCCGCGGCCCTGCTCGCCGGCGCGCGCGGCTTCCACCGCGGCGTTCAGGGCGAGGATGTTGGTCTGGAACGCGATGCCGTCGATCACGCCGATGATGTCGGAGATCTTGCGCGACGAGGCGTTGATCTCGTCCATCGTCGAGACGACGGTCGACACGGCCTGGGCGCCGCGGCGGGCGACGTCGGTGGCCGAGGTCGCCAGGTCGTTGGCCTGCGCGGCCGCCTCGGCGCTCTGGCGCACGTTGCCGGTCAGCTGCGTCATCGCGCTGGCGGCGTTCTGCAGGTTGCCCGCGGTCTGCTCGGTGCGCTCGCTCAGGTCCTGGTTGCCCACGGCCACCTCGCGGCTGGCCGTGCCGATCGACTCGGCGGTGCTGCGGATGTGGCCGACGAGGTCGCGCAGGCGCGCCTGCATCGTCGCCAGAGCCCGCAGCAACTGGCCCAGTTCGTCGTCGCGCTCGGCGCGCACGTGGACGGACAGGTCGCCGTCCGCGACGCGGCGGGCGAACGACATCGCGTCGGCCAGCGGGCGCTTGACGCTGCCGATCACGCGCCAGCCCACCAGCGAACCGAGGCCGATCGCTGCGAGCGCGAACACGCCCAGGATGGTCGTCAGCGCGGCCTCGGCGGTGCGCGCGCTGGCGGCGGCGGCGGCGTTGTCGGCGGCGATGGCCTTCTGA
>DATCRO010000614.1:0-3527 GCA_036569025.1 Burkholderiaceae bacterium | reverse complement strand
GTGCTGGCCACCGTGCCCGCGGCCACGGTGGCCAGCACCACGAAATGCACGGAGCCGCCGGCCGGCAGGCTGGCGATGGCCATCGCCGAGGCGTCGGCCGGGCAGGTCGCGCCGTTGGCCGCGGTGCAGACGACGCCCGTGCGGGTGAGGCCGGCGCCGAGCGACAGCTGGGCCACGACATTGGCGACGGCGCTGCCGGACGTGTTGCGGACGGTGACGTCGAATTGCGTCTGGCCGCCGCTGCCCACCGGACCTGACGGACCGACCGCCGAGATGGTGACCTTGCCGCTGGGGTCGGACGCGCTGCCGCCTCCACCGCCGCCGCCGCATGCTGCAAGCATCGCCAACAGGGCGCCCGCCAGGATGTTCTGGAACCGCATGATCTCTTCCTCCCTTGCCCGCCGGCGTGCGCGTCCGCCTCGATCGTGGGCGTCTATCCGTGCCGTGGGTGCGGCAGCATTATCGCGAAGACCCGCGCTTGGCCAAGTGGCCGGACTTGCGCGGAGCTTGCCGTCGCGGGACGCCGCCGCGTACAGTGCGCGGATGGCCACGTCCCGCACCAGCGCGCGCGACCCGCGCGTCGACGCCTACATCGCCCAGGCCGCGCCGTTCGCGCAGGCGCCGCTGGCGCACATCCGCGACGCGATGCACGCCGCGCTGCCGGACGTGACCGAGGCCATCAAGTGGAGCCATCCGTTCTTCCTGCTGGAGGGCCGGCCGTTCGCGAACATGGCCGCGTTCAAGGCGCATTGCTCGCTCGGCTTCTGGCGCGGCGGACGGCCCGTCGCCGAGGAGGCCGCCGGCGACCGCGAGAAGGCGATGGGCCAGTTCGGCCGCATCGAGTCGGTGGCCGACCTGCCCAAGGCCGCGGCGCTGCGCAAGCTGATCGTCGAGGCCCGCGCGGCCTGGACCGCGGCGGTCGCCGACAAGGCGAGCGCGCCGCCGGCGCCCAAGGCCAAGCGCGCCGCGCCGGTCGTGCCCGACGACCTCGCCGCGGCGCTGCGCGCGGCCGCCGGCGCGCGCCGGCGCTACGACGCGTTCACGCCCAGCCAGCAGGCCGAGTACGTGGACTGGATCGTCGAGGCCAAGCGCGAGGCGACGCGCGCCTCGCGCGTCGCGCAGGCGGTCGAATGGATCGCCGAGGGCAAGACCCGGAACTGGAAGTACCAGAACTGCTGAAAAGAATCCGGGCCGGGGTGCATCCGATCGGCCTCGGGCCCGCATCCAAGGGACATCGATCAACTCCGGACGACCGCCATGGATCCCTGGTCCCGCCTGTTCACCCCCGAACTGCTCATCCCCGTCTGCGGCATCCTCATGCCGCTGGGCGTGGCCATCGCCGCGCTCAACTTCGCATGGAAGTACCAGGAGCGCAAGCACAAGACGATCGTCGACCTGCTCGAGAAGGGCCTGCCGGTGCCGCGCGAGCTGCTGCGCGCGCCGCAGCGCAACGGCTCGCCGCTGATGCGCGCGCTGACGCTGCTAGGCGTCGGCGTGGGTACCTGCGGGTTCCTGGGGGCGATGTTCCGCTGGGATCACGGCCTGTGGGCCGCGGGGTTGATCCCGCTGTGCATCGGCGTGGCGCAGCTGATCGCGATCCGGCTCGAGCCGCCTCGCCCGCCGGAGCCGCCCGAACCCTCGTCCATCGACCTGCAATGACCCGCTGACGTGGCGACGAGCCCCGTGGTCTCCGACGAATCCGCACGCGAGCAGGCGCAGGCCGCAGACTGGCTTGCCCGCGCGCGCCGCGGCGACCGCGGCGCGTTCGCGCGTCTGGTCGAGACCCACCAGTCGCGCGTGCGGCTGCAGCTGCGCCGGCTGACGCGCGACGACGCGGCGCTGGCCGACGACCTCGCGCAGGAGACCTTCGTGCAGGCCTGGCTGCACCTGGCCGACTTCCGCGGCGATGCGCGCCTGGCCACCTGGCTGCACCGCATCGCGCTGACGCGCTTCCTGCAGCACGCGCGCCGGCCGCAGCTGCCGGTCGAATGGCAGGGCGACGACGTGCCCGAGGCCGGGCACGACCCACGCCCCGCCGAGGGCCTGGGCCGCGACGTGGAGCGCGCATTGCAGGCGCTGACCGAGGTCCAGCGGCTGGCCGTCGTGCACTGCTTCCATCTCGACCTGTCGCACGCCGAGGCCGCGCAGGTGCTCGGCTTGCCGCTGGGAACGCTGAAGTCCCACATCGACCGGGCCAAGACGCGGCTGCGCGAGCTGCTGCAGGCCTGGAACCCGGAGTCCGCCACATGACCCGATCCCGACCCGACGACGATGCCGCCTTCGACGACTTCCTGCGCGGCAGCGCGCCCAAGCCCCTGGCCGACCACGGCTTCACGGCGCGCACGATGGCCGCGGTGGAACGCGCCACGCGCGCGCAGCCGGTGCGGCGCCGCGCCGCGCCGCCCGCCCCGCTGGCGATCGCGCGCGCGCTGGCCATCGAGCAGCAGTTGCACGACGCGCAGGCGCGGCGCTGGCGCTGGGCGACGGCGGGCGTGGTCGCGGGCTACCTGCTGCTGGTGCTGGCGGTGTGGCTGTCGCCCGAGGGCAGCGTGGCGGCGATGCTGCCGACGCCGGGCGAAGTCTTCCCGGTGGGGCTGCTGCTGGCGGCCGGCGCGGCGTGGGTCGCGGTGCGGGAGCTGCGCGCGGCCTGAAGCGTCCGCCGCGCGCCGGGCCTCAGCGCGCCGGGGGGGCCTCGACCGGCTTGACGTCGCCGCAGTCGCTCGAGATGAACTTGCCCGACGTGTCGTTCTGGATGTGCATGGTCATCTTCGGGCTGACCATGTCGGCGGCCGTGCTCACCGTGTACGCGGTGTCGCTCAGCTCCGTGTAGACGCCGTGCCCGGTGACCGTGCCGCCGCGCTCGGACTGGCAGGCGAAGTCGAACTTCGTCACGTTGCCCGAGCTGCTGATGTTCGTCCGCGCGCAGTGGCCGCGCTCCTCGGGGTGGAAGCCGCGGGCGATCTGCTCCTTGGTGACGCACACGCGCATCGTGGTCGGGCCGCCCGGGTTCATGGCGGCGTGACCACCCATGGCCTTTTCCATCGCGGCGCGTTGCTCGGGCGTCATCGCGGCCATGCGCTGCTTCATCTGTTCCATGGCGGCGTTCATCTGGGCGTTGTCGCTCTTGACGCTGACCGTGTTCTCCCACAGCCCTGGCCGGATGTGCGGCTGCTGCGCCATGGCCGCGACGGCAGGCAGCGCGACGGCGCAGGCGACGAGAAGGCGATGGCGAGCGTTCATGGCGGATCCCTCGAGGTGGCGTCGATGACGAGTGGCGCGGATTCTGCGCCCCGTCCCAGGCTGCCACCACCCCCGATTCGGGGGAAGGATCAGTCGACGCGGCGCGGGGCGCCGATCACGCGCGTGCCCGGCACGGGGCTGCGCTGCGCGCTCGCCTGCACCCCGGGGTTGGTCATCTGCTCGCGGATCCAGCGCTGCAGGTCGTTCCACATCGCCGCCAGTTCCTGCGGCGGGACGACGCGCGCGTTCTTCAGCTCCAGCGTCATCACGGGCACGTTCTTCACGAG